>NZ_JBLZRT010000084.1:0-20898 GCF_048564745.1 Microcystis sp. | reverse complement strand
CCTTAAATGTATCTGGATACACGCCACACAAGCGTTTGAACTCTGTTGGCTTTAAAGTTTTTACTTGTTCGTAAGTCATCTTTCAATCTTAACTCTTGGACTATTTTATCCTATTTTGTCTAGACTTATGCAAGAGATCTACTGATGAGCGATCCGATCGCCACTCGTCCAATTCCCGAACATTTGCAAGAAGATCAGCGTTTAAGGGCTATGTGTCTATCGGGGGCCTTGACCTACGATGATTATATTCAACAGTTGATCGCTGCTGGTTTTGGTCAGGTAGAAATTCGGGCCCGTCGTCCCTATCGTTTACTGGACTGTCAGAGTTATAATTTAGCCGAGCCGCTCCTCTTAGAAAGTTTGGATTCCGTTGCTTTTAAATTAGCTATTCCCGAAGATGGGGCCTGTATTTTTACGGGCAGAACTGCTATTTATACTGGTAGGGAGGCAATTTTCGATGATGGTGCAGGGCATATTTTAGCCAAAGGATTGCCAGTGGCCGTCTGTGATAAAACTGCGAGCAACTTAGCTCGTTTCTCTCCCCAAGATATCCTCATCACCGAGTCCACTTGGCACTATAATGGGGGCGGTTGCTGTTAAAAAAGCACGGTCGAGGCAAGTCCGATCCGTCAGTTATCAGTTATCAGTTATCAGATGTGAGTTGTCAGTTCACATTTTTATCAATTATCAGTTTACTGTTGACTGATCACTGATCACTGAAAAAAACTACCCCTGCACTACCTGTTTAAGGGTGGTAAAGGTTTCTAGGTTGATTAACCCCCGGCGCTGGCCTTTTTGGTTGGAAATGCCCAAAAATACCGATTCTCCCTGTTTGGGATTGCGATCAAATCGGGGTGAAGAATTGATATAAACTAAAGCACTATCGGACTCCATGGCGAATTGACGACTTTCTCGATAGGATTCGGTGACAATACAATCGGCATGACCGCTACTATACTTATTAATCCAAGCGATCGCATCAGTGAGGGTATCCACTAACCTAAAGGCCACCGTTTTTTCTAAATAGGGTCTTTGCCAATCATTATCGGTAGCAATAGTTAAATGTTCCGGAAAATCCGCCGCTAATCGGGTATCTCCCCGCAATTTAAAGCCTTTTTCCTGCAAACTTTTAAACAAACGACTTAAAGTCGAAGAATTGTGATGGGGACTAATTAAAACTTTTTCGATCGCGTTAACCGGATCCGGTATGCTGCCATGACTATCGATAATTACCTGACGAGCTAACTCCAAATCGCCACTAGGAGACCAATACAAATAACAGTTTCCCATGGCCGCACGCAAAACGGGAACCGTTGCCAATTGACTCACCCGACCGATTAAACTAGGGCGACCGTAGGGAATAATCAAATTAACATAATTTTCCTGGGTCAGCAACTCCTCTAGGGAGGGACTAGAATCACAGGGTAAACCACTCACACAATCCACGGGTAAACCCACATCTTCCAATGCTTCTTGGATGATTTCCGTAATCACCCCATCGGAATGACTAGAGGCATTGGAACCGCGAATAATCAAACTATTGCCACTTTTTAGGCAAAATCCCGCCGCTACCATCGCTAATTCCGGAAAACCTTCATAGACGAAGGCAATCACTCCTAAAGGCATCCTTTGGCAATAGGTTTGGGAAGGATTGAGTTGATAGGCAGCGTTAATTACCTGTTGCAGCGGATCCGATGCTTCCGCTAGTTGTTGCAATACCTCCACCGTCGTCTCTAAACGTTCGGGAGTTAACCGTAACCAGCGAATCATTTGTTCTGAGACAGCCATCTCTCGACTGACTTCTAAATCGAGGGTATTGGCTTCTAAAATACGATCAAAGCCAGTTTTAATGGCATTAGCGATCGCGATTACTCCGCGATTTCTTTCGTTGCCATTAAATTGACCTAGAGCCAGAAAAGCATTGTATGCTTGCTTAAAGATCGTCAGGGGGGGGGTGGAGGAACTTTCGATCATAGATTCTTATCTAGCGTCGATAGGCTAACCAAAAGATGAACGCGGGCAAAATAACTAATAGCATAACTAGAATTGCCCCAAAAATCACGCTTACCCCCACTTGCCCTGAGCCAAGTCGAAGGGGCGGTGATTTTAAAATTAAGGGTAGCCAAACGATCGATAATAACAGAATTATCCCCACCATCAGGGGTAATACCTCTTGTCCAAGTCGCTGATTGGTACTCACCCAACGAAATCCCGTCCAGCGCCAAGTGCGTTTATAGGGATAGTGGGAGGCTAATTGTTCGATAATTTGACCGTTTTCCTGTAGCACAAATATTTGTTGACAGCGATCGCATCCAAAGGCATCGGTTAATAAAATCGGGCATAATGTCCCTTTCCGACGACAGGGACAGGGATAGTCTTGGTGTAGGTCGATTTTGGTATATTTATGCGGTCGCACAAGCTAAATTTTTGTTTATAAACGGTTGTTTTTAGTCGCTCGTGAGCAATAGCTCAGGGATTCAATGGTTGCCCAAAATCCTCAACCCTATTGCCCACGGATAATTCCCATCTTAAGGGATATCCCTAAATTATTCCTACTAATCTTAAGAGCTATTTCAAGATTTTTTCAAGCGGGCAACGCGATTCGAACGCGCGACATTCACCTTGGCAAGGTGACGCTCTACCACTGAGCTATGCCCGCAAGCAGTTTTTTTACACTTCTATAAGTGTGCCAAATCTCAGAGCATTTGTCAAGTAGTTTGGAGCATTTTTTGACAATGATTCATTTTCTGGCAAATCCCCCAAACCCGTAATAGCTTCGAGAACCACTTCTATCTTAGCCTGTAGTCGGTTGAACTGATGTTCCAAGCGATCAAAGTGCTTGTCAATGGCGGCGAATTTTTCAGCGATATGGCGTTCCATAGCCTCAAAAGCTGCCGTAATCCGCCCCTCTGGTTCTAAATCTAATTCCAGAGTCTTGATTCTCTCGACAGCGTTGACTAATTGCCCTCTGAGTTGGTTAATATATTTGTTCTGTTCAGCTTCGCTCATCAGTGGAACTCCGGGGGAGTGGGGACACCTAAAACCCTAAATTCTCGGGGAATTTTCTTAGCCTTCTATCAGTGCCTGTGGGGGATTATTTTCCAATAATTCTAGGGGTTTATCTTCATCCCGGGGGCGCAATTGACGCATGAGACTAGCCATTTCTAGGGCAGATAGGCCATAATTCCAGCCCAAATTACTTTTAATCCCGGCCCGTTCGAGGGCCTGTTGTAGAGTATCAGTGGTGAGAATACCGAAGACAACGGGAACACCTGTCTGAAAAGAGGCCGCAGCGATGCCCTTAGCAGCCTCGGCGGCAACGTAATCAAAATGGGGCGTTTGGCCGCGAATAATTGCCCCTAAACAAATAACGGCATCGTAACGGTGGGAAAGGGCGACTTGACGGGCTACCATTGGCACTTCAAAGCTACCGGGTACCCAGATATAATCCACTTGTGTGCCATCGGGATTAACATCAACCCCGTGACGCTTGAGACAGTCTTGACAGCCTGATAACAGTTTATCAGTGACGAGATCATTAAAACGACCAATCACGATCGCAAAGTGCCAAGAGGATATATCCTCGGTAAAATTTCCCTCAAAAACAGTCATAGGTGGAAGGGGATAGGGGTTGGGGAGTGGGGGAGAGGGGAGAGGGGGAGAAGGGAGTGGGGAGAGGGGAGAATCAATAAAAATAGTCTCCTGTCTCGGAGTCTCCCGTCTCCTGAACAAGACTAAATCACTAAAAAGTTTAAAATAGCGACGGCAACGACTAAAATCGCCCAAATTGCCGAACCCACATAGAGAAGGGGTTTCGATTGATCCCAGTTTTGGGGGGAAGCATAGGCAACGGGGACACCAATAACCATCAGCAAGGAAAATAAAACTAGGGCAATGAGAAAAAATTGAAAGACAATAGACATGATTGGGTTCTCCTAAAACACTTGATATTAGATAATTCTCCCTGATATAGTACCCTACCAAATTTTGTTACTTAATGGAAATGTGGGGGAGTGGGGAGAAAAAAGCTGATTACTGATTACTTTTTACTGAAAAGCCCCCAACCCCTAAAACCTCAAAAAAACTATGGATTTAATTTTATGTCATCAAACGGCGGATTTTGACGCTTTGGGGGCAGCGGTGGGTTTATCGTTGCTGAAAGCGGGTAGTCGCATTGTGTTAACGGGGGGAGCGCACCCGACAGTGAGGGAATTTTTAGCCCTGCATCGGGATGAATTTGCTTTAATTGAAATGCGTAGTGTCAATCCGGACCGTATTCGCTCTTTAATTATCGTTGATAATCAGTGGCGGGAGCGTCTGGGAAAAGCTTCCCAGTGGCTCGATTTAGACCATTTACAGGCGATCGAATTGTATGATCATCATTTAGATAGTGAAAGCGATATTCATGCCTCTAGCGTCCATTTAGAAGCGGTGGGAGCTACCACGACTTTGATTGTCGAAGCTTTACAAAAAGCCCAGATTAAACCAAACTCGATGGCAGCGACGGTAATGGCACTCGGTATTCACGTTGACACGGGTTCCCTGACTTTTGCCGGTAGTACCCCCAGGGATGCCTATGCTTTGGCTTGGTTAATGACCTGTGCTGCTAACATTAAAACGATCGCCCAATACTGTCAACCGAGTTTTTCCCCGCGCTTACAGGAGTTATTTAGCCTTGCCTGGGAAAATCTAGAGATTAAAACGATCCATGACCGTAAAATCGCCCACGTTCTCCTCCATACTGCCGATTTTATCCCCGGTTTGTCTAGTGTGGCCGAGCGCCTACTGGAATTATCCGATAGTGATGCGCTACTTTTTGGGCATAGTTATAGTAAAGACGAGGAAGATAATTCCCGACAGCGTTTAACCGTGATCGGTCGCTCTAGAATCGATGGAGTGAATCTATATAAGCTTTTTTCCCCCTATAACGGCGGTGGTCATGCTCAGGCCGCTTCGGTGAGCTTTCGCGATGTTCAGCCAGTTCAACAGTTAAATCAACTGCTGGGGGACTTAATTGCCCAAATTCCCCCTTCTCCTACCGCTAGGGATTTAATGTCTTCTCCGGTGCGGACAATTCGTCCCGATACTTCCATATCTCAAGCCGAGCGCATCCTTTTCCGTTACGGCCATTCGGGTTTATCGGTGGTAGATGAGCAGGATCGCTTAGTTGGGGTGATTTCTCGTCGTGACCTCGATTTAGCTCTCCATCACGGCTTTTCTCGCTCTCCCGTGAAGGGATACATGACTTGTAATCCGAAAACTATTACCCCCGACACTTCCCTTCAGGAAATCGAGTCGCTGATGGTAACGTATGATTTAGGGCGTTTACCTGTACTAGAAAACGGGCAGTTAGTCGGTATCGTCACTCGTACAGATGTATTAAGACAGATTCATCAAAATGAGCGGGTGCGTTTTGAAGGGGTTGCTTTGGTTTCCTGTCTTTTACCGACGATTAAAGAGCGTTTAGAGTCGATTTTATGGTCATTCCTGCAAGCTGCCGCCGCTGCCGCTCAAAAACGCGGTTGGCATCTCTATCTGGTTGGGGGTGCAGTGCGGGATTTATTGTTAGCCACAGAAAGGGATACTTTACTGTTACAGGATATCGATTTAGTGGTGGATGGCTGCCATCGTGCCGCCGGTGTGGGTGCGGGGGTAGAATTGGCTAATTGTTTACGCGAAATTTATCCGGGGGCCCGGTTATCGATTCACGGGGAATTTCAGACGGCGGCTTTGTTATGGCACAAAGATGAGCGTTTTGGCTCGTTATGGGTGGATATCGCCACGGCACGCACGGAATTCTATCCCTATCCCGCCAGTAATCCCCAAGTGGAGGCTAGTTCGATTCGACAGGATTTGTATAGAAGGGATTTTACAATTAATGCTCTGGCAATTCGCCTAACTTCGCCGAAAGAGGGGGAATTACTCGACTTTTTTGGCGGTATGTTGGATTTACGCGCCCAAGAAATCCGGGTTCTCCACGCTAATAGTTTTATTGAGGATCCGACGCGCATCTATCGAGCGGTGCGTTTTGCCACTCGGTTAGGATTTGTTATTGAACCCTTGACAGAAAACTATATTAGGTATGCGATCGAAAGTGGAGTTTATGAGCGCTCACGGCAACAAAATCAGAATGCACCCGCTTTACAGTCCCGTTTAAAAGCGGAGTTGAATTATATTTTAGAGGCGGATTACTGGGAAAGTGCCTTAGAAAAGTTGGCCGATTTGGGGGCTTTGCACTGTTTACACGGGGATTTAAGTTTAAATCGGGCTTTATGGCGACAATTGCTCTGTCTCAGTCGTTGGTTAGATTGTTTAAGTCTGGAATTGCCGGTGAATGCTTGGTTAATGCGGTTGGAATTATTAATCGCTTCTCTGGCTGTGGGGGAAAGAATAGCGATCGCTAATAATTTACAATTGCCCAAAGATACTGTGGAGCGTTTACAAAAACTAGAAGTTATGGAAAGGGAGATTAGCAATAATTTTGCTTATGATCGACCCGTTAGTCAAATTGTCAGCTTTTTCAATGGTTATCAGGTTCCTAGTTTGTTATTGGTGGCGGTGAGGAGTGAGACTAGGATTCGGGGTTTAATCTGGCAATATTTAACTAAATGGTCGCAGATTGAGGCTCCTATCGACGGCAATGACCTAAAAGCTTTGGGTTATCAACCGGGTCCCCAGTTTAAATCGTTACTTGCGGCGGTGTTGGGGGCGACTTTAGATGGAATGGTCAGCAATAAAAGCGAAGCTATGGCTTTTATTGCTAGATTAACTAAGTCAGCAGATTAGGTATCGGCTGCCCCTTCATTTTCCGAAGATTGTCTTTGATCGCTGGAATAACCGCCTCTACCTCCTCTGGTGGTGGTACGATTAGAAGCAGCCCGGAATTGACGAGCGTAGGCACGGTTGCGTTCCGCTTTTTCTTTTTTCAAATTACGACGTTTAGCCACAAGAATCTCCTTGGGATATTAGATAGACAAGCGGGGAAACGAGCGATCGCTTCCCCCATTGACAATGAAAAGAAGTTAATTGACATACCCCACGCCGTAAACGGACGTGGATTCTTCTAGCATCACTGCTGAGAATTTCTGGCTCAACGAGTCCACTTGAATTAGATTCCTGGCGAAATCTCACCCAGAGGTGGTTCTCTCCTCAGACTTTCGCGACCTTACAGAAGCCTGTTCTCGTATGCCCTACGATTATAGAACCCCATAACTCTAGTTTTCAAGGCTTCGGCCGTGAGCTCAGCCGAACGGTGCGTTCATCCGGCGATGACTGGGTTTTTTAAGCGGTTGCTTACCCTGCCCGCTATTCCTAATAGCATACATCATAATAAAGTCGCCCTAAAAGGGTGAGGCTTTAAACCCAATTTTTCGGTAATCATAGCCTAGAAGCGACGATCTAGCAATTCTCATTTTAAGGTTTCATGACATTAAAACCCTTGCACCTAGAGGGGTTAATAATTCTTAACGAATCTCTAGATCGCTGAAACAACGCAAAATCGTTTCAAAATGAGAATAGCTGGCGACGATCATTGGGACCTCTTGGACGAGATTGATTGACTCTTAATTGCCGTCCCTTGAATTCGGCGCCGTCAAGAGAGCCAATAGCACTCGCTTCTTCATATGGGGTTCCCATTTCCACGAAAGCGAACCCGCGTTTTTTTCCCGTTTCCCGATCCGTGGGAATGTCAACGTACCTGACTGAACCATATTCGCTAAAAAGCTCCTTTAAGTCTTCTTCGACAACCTCCAAGGAGAGATTACCAACATAAATTGACATAAAACCTATCCTCGCACAGATAAAAACAACAGATTTATTGAACACCATTGACTGTCGGAAATTTTGAGATGACGGAGTAGGAAGTTTAACCTGCTTCCTCACGTTCTCACGGTTGGCAACCTGGAGCTATTCTGGCACAAAGCTGGCCTAAAAGAATGGGGTTTTCAACCCAAATTTCCGATAACCTAGAATGGTTACGATCGGGGATTAGTAGCGACGATCTCGATTGCGATTGCCACCACCGAAGGAAGGTTTGGGTTCTCTTTCACGAGCTTGATTGACTTTTAATTCCCGTCCCATCCATTGGGCGCCGTCAAGAGCGGCAATAGCCTTCGCTTCTTGCTCTGGGGTTTCCATTTCCACGAAAGCGAACCCGCGTTTTCTTTTCGTTTCCCGATCCATGGGAAAGTGAACGCGCTTGATCTCACCATATTCCTTAAAAACCTCAACCACGTCTTCTTGGTCAACCTCGAAGGGGAGATTACCAACATAAATTGACATAAAACCTATCCTTGCACAGATAAAAACAACAGATTTGTAGAGAACCAAGATTTCGGGAACTAGCTGAACCAATACTAAACAGAAACGCTTTGACCATTAATACTGACAACGAGCCGCAGTGCCGACTTTTATTCTCAACCTCCATCCTAGCACATAGCTAAGTAGGTAGGCGTTAAAAGTTGTCAGATGCCCCCCTTATTAAGGGGGGATTAAGGGGGGATCCCCCCGCCTATCGGCACCCCCCTTATCAAGGGGGATCCCCCCGCCTATCGGCACCCCCCTTATCAAGGGGGGCAGGGGGGATCGAACCTAAAATCCATTTTTAATTTAATTATAACCAGCTACTTATTAGCTTTGATCGATGCTGCCGCTCCCGCCACCCGAGCAGATAAACTAGACTAGAATGCCGCCCTATAAAATGCCCTAATTATGAGTTTATCCCCCCATCCGATCGAAACTGCCCTAAAAACCCTGGCAGCGAAAGCGGAAAATTCCATCGAACAAACAACAACCCTAGAAGACTTAGAACAGCTAAGGGTGAATTATCTCGGTAAGAAAGGAGAATTATCGCAGATTTTACGCGAAATGGGCAAATTAACCCCTGAAGAGAGACCGCGCCTCGGTGCGATCGCCAATGAGGTCAAAGAATTAGTACAATCGCTGCTGGAATCCCGGCGAGAAAGTCTCCAGAATGCCCAAATTAAGGCGAAATTAGCGGCGGAAACCCTCGATGTCACCCTACCTGCTCTGAGCCGTCCTTTAGGGCGAATTCACCCCTTAAATAGCACAGTTGATCGCATGATCGATATTTTCGTCGGTCTGGGTTACAGCATCGCCACCGGGCCGCAGGTAGAAAGCGATTATTATAATTTTGAGGCTTTAAATATTCCTGCTGACCATCCGGCCCGGGATATGCAGGATACTTTTTTCTTGAGGGATGGTCGTTTATTGCGGACCCATACCTCTCCGGTGCAGATTCGCTACATGGAAAGTCACGAACCCCCGATTCGGATTGTGGCCCCGGGCCGCGTTTATCGTCGCGATACCGTGGATGCAACCCATTCTGCGGTTTTCCATCAAGTGGAATTATTAGCGGTGGACCGGGGATTAACCTTTACGGATTTGAAAGGAACAATTAAAGAATTTCTTAAGCAAATGTTTGGGGCCGATTTACCAGTTAAATTCCGCGCTTCCTACTTCCCTTTTACCGAACCCTCGGCCGAGGTAGATGTGCAGTGGAAAGGCAAATGGTTGGAGGTGATGGGCTGTGGTATGGTGGATCCCAATGTCTTAAAAGCAGTCGGTTATGACCCCCAAATCTATACGGGTTTTGCTGCTGGTTTTGGTGTGGAAAGATTTGCTATGGTATTACATGAGATAGACGATATTCGCCGTTGTTATAATAGTGATATCCGCTTTCTCCGCCAATTTTAGGGGGATAAACCCGATGGTCAAGAGTGAAGATTTAACCAAAAAAAGACTCCTATCCGTGGCTTGTCATGCTTCGATCCTTTTGAGTGCTACGCTGGTATCGGTGGGGATTCCCTTAGCTATTTATTTCATTTCTGATGATGGAACGGTGAAGGAAAACGCCAAAGAAGCTTTAAACTTTCACCTGAATATGTGGTTATACTACCTAATTGCTGGGATTCTGGTTTGGGTTTTAATCGGTTATTTGCTCTTACCGATTCTTGCTGTGGTGAATATTGTTCTCCCCATTCTTGCTATCCTGCAAGTCTGGAAAGATGCCTATAAGGTTTTCCGTTATCCTTTCATTTTCCGGGTTCTGTAATTAATTATCGGGGTTGAAACCTGTTCAACCCTTTTTTAGTCCTATTCCCACTAGAAAAATAGCCTCTGGAGTTTATGACTAAAATTGTCATCATCGGTGCGGGGATAGTGGGGGCCACCATTGCCTACGAATTAAGCGCCATCAAAGGATTAGAAATTACCCTTATCGATGAAAAAAAACCGGGACAAGGAGCAACCGGGGCAGCTTTAGGGATTTTAATGGGGATTATCAGCCATAAAACTAAAGGTAGAGCCTGGAAACTGCGGCAAGAAAGTTTAAAACGTTACGAAACCCTCCTTCCTGAGCTAGAATCCCTCACCGGACTGACTATTCCCTGTAACCGTGATGGTATTGTCCTACTGCGATCGAGTGCCGAAGACGAAGAAAATTGGCGCACGTTAGCCCAAATCCGCCAAGAACAGGGATATTGTTTAGAAATCTGGGATAAAGAGACTTTAAACCAAAAATGTCCCCAGGTGGCCGGGGAGCATCTCCAGGGTGCTATCTATTCTCCCAGGGATCATCAAATTAATCCGGCCCTGCTCACGGAGTCTCTCGTCGATGCTGCGGCAAGAAGGGGGGTAAAATGTCAATTTGGGGTAAAAGTTGAAAATTTCGGGAAGACAGAGCTTCAAGGCTCTAATTTGAGGCAATGCACCCAGGTTTATAGTTCCAATGGTATAGAGGAAACTGACTTTTTGATTCTTTGTGCGGGAATCGGTGCCACTGCTTTAACTGAAACTCTTACCCATCCAGTGGAGATCCGACCGGTTTTAGGGCAAGCTTTACAGATAAAATTGACGCAACCCCTAGAAAGTTCCGATTTTAAGCCGATTTTAACGGGAAATGACCTGCATATTCTGCCTTTGGCCGGAGCAGAATACTGGATTGGAGCAACGGTGGAATTTATGGACGAAAAGGGCGAAATTATCGCCGATACTGCCCTATTAGAACAAGTGTATCAAAAAGCGATCGCTTTTTGTCCCTCTTTGGCTGCGGGTGCGATCGTGCGTACTTGGTCTGGTAAGCGACCGCGACCGGAGAAAAAATCCGCTCCCATCATCGAATATTTGCCCGGATACGATAACGTTATTCTGGCCACGGGACACTACCGCAACGGGGTTTTATTGGCCCCCGCTACCGCTAAAATCGTCAGGGAAATGTTAAGTGATAAGTTAGGGTTGGCTGAAAAAGTTTGTTGATAGGGTTAGGGGTCGGTATTCGGCTTTTTTCTCCCCTCTCTACAATAATTACTCGCAGCCAGAAATACGTTGGGGGAGTATCATACTTTGTGCTTTTTGTCAAAAAAACTTTTTTTTTGCAATAAAACTACATAAAAAAAAGATCATCGTTGTGGGTGAAATTGACTGATTTACCCGTCTTAATTAGGATCACCTTCTAGGTCTGGCAAGGGTTTCAACCATTGCTGCCCAAAAAAGCACAGAAAAACCCATTATGAAATTCTATCAAATCGCTGTAACCTTGATAACATCGTTGTTAAATAAAAATCTTTCTCAATTAATTCTTAAGAATTTATAAATATTGCGGAATGTTAATTTAAATATTCTCAAGTTTTTGCAGTCAATAAATAATTTTTGCTTATCTTTGTCGGAAAATAGAACTCCTGCAACAATCCAACATCTACCATTGGGTTAGGAGTCAGTTATCAGTTATCAGTTCACTGAGAAAACTCCCCACACCCTACACCCTACACCCTACACCCCACTTCCCCAATTCCCCAATTCCTGCTATCGGCAGCCGATGACCCTATCTGACCAAGAAAGACAACAACTCTGTGACACTGCTCGGGAAGTGGCGAAACTTTCCTATTCTCCCTATTCCTGTTTTCGGGTGGGGGCGGCGGTCTTGACAGATAAAAAGATTTATGCTGGTACTAATGTGGAGAACGCTAGTTATGGCTTGAGTTTATGCGCGGAAAGGGCAACTTTAGCGCAAATAATCGCAGCGGGCGATCGAGAAGTACGGGCGATCGCTATAGCCTGTATCGATGGGGTGAACAAGGATGATATTAGTCAGTTAACTCCCTGCGGAGCCTGTCGTCAATGGATAGCCGAATTAGCACCGCAAGCAGAGATTATTGTCTGTGGAACCCAGCAAAATTATTGTTTTAATCTCTCGGATTTACTGCCTTTTTCCTTTCGTTTTTAACTGTGGGTATAAAAAGGCGACTTAGCAGCTTGATTAGTCATATTTTCTTGTACTTGTTGCCATTCCAGGGTGATTTCTTGGTCAATTTCTTCTTGATGGTCAAAATAGTAACCCATGGCTGCATGAGCTTCGGCTAGGGTTAAATAAAGGTGTTGACGACAGATTTCTTCTACCGACCAACCATAGGCGATGTAGTCCATGACAATTTGAGCAACGCGGATACGCGGTAATCTTTGTAAATGTGCGGGTTGGTCGTCACTTTTTTCTATGTGTGGATAGGTTAGAGCTAACATAGGGCCTCTAGTTAATTGACTTGACCCATTCTAACAGTTTTAGGCGTTGCTGAATCAAGATATGAATGCTAATTGTGCATCCTATCCAAAAGTTATAGTCATTTCAGATAAGTCTGATACATTAGACCGTTAGGTGAGGAGTCAGACTTCGGACTGAACAGATGCGATCGCTATTATTCTCGTTTCTGATAGCCGAAGATTTCTTCAGTCTGTTATACTGGGTGTGTAATTCTGGATCAGATCAATTTGGTTAGACAGAAATATTGCAATATGTCCCAATTCAGATTAGGGCTGGCAGTATCATACAATCACCAAAGTTGATCAATTAAGTTAAACTAATTTAGTAACCCTATGGAAGTCAATTATGTTTGTTGAAACCATTGAGGCAATTGGTACAGGTGTAGGCGTAATTGAGATTTCGGAGAAACTATTTCCCACATTTAAGAGAATTTTTAATTTATTGAAGAATGGAGAATTAAAAATTGCAATTTTTGGTGCTGGTGGCACGGGTAAAAGCACCCTCGGTAAGCTATTATCGGGTGAGTTTGAGTTAAGCGGTCTCCTGCAAACTTATCAAGAGTCAATATCAATTGAACAGTACAAGCTGGAAAGTAATAAGATTGGCTCAGTAATAGTTGCTCCTGGCCAAAAGCGTCGAGAAGATACTTGGGATGATCTTTTAAGAACTTTGGTCGGTGGAAAAATTAAGCTAATTATTCATGTGGTGTCATGGGGTTATCACTCCTTTGGAGAGTTTAGCTATACTCAGCACCGGCTGTATCAAAGTGGTATGACTTTAGAGGAGTTTCTAAGAGAATATGCGGCAGTTTGTCGTAATCGAGAGTTAGATGTTTTAAGAAGAATAGAGCCACATTTATCAATTGCTGATCAAAGAAAAACCATAGTAATTACTTTAGTTAGCAAGCAGGATCTATGGTGGAACAACAGGTTAGAGGTTAATAAACACTATGTTGAGGGAGCCTATGAACAACTTATCCAAAATATTCGTAATAAGCGAGGAGCAAACAATTTTATTCATGAATATCGCTCTACCTCATTAGTAATGGAAAACTTTCTTTCAGGAGATAATGAGTTACTGATACCAACTACCCAAGGTTATGATCAAAGATTAAAAGTTGCCAATTTTAGGTATTTTCTTAATGCGATCGAGTCTCTTTTTCAAATCTCATTGAGCGTTTAGGAGAAGTAAGCTAATGGCTATTCTTGATGAGGAAGACAGAAAGCTGATTATCTCTTTGTTAAATGAATACTCTGAGAAGCTTCTTAATATATGCGAACAAATAGATAGGCAGCAAAGAAACTTAGATTTTTTATGGTTGCTGTCGTTGCTGTCGTTGCTGTTAGCATTTGCTGGGACGATGGTGGGTTTTTATTGGTTACTTTCTACAAAAATAACTACATTTATTAGAATTATTCCAATAACTAGCGCTGTTTCGCAACCATTCATAATTCACATTTATTTTAGAAAGCTAGAATTATTGCAAAAAGCTTCAATAATATCTGCAAAACTTGAGAAAGTTATACGAGCTGCCTCTCAAGCTCAGGAACATACTACCATGACATTTTTCGGCAATCTTGAAGTAGATTTGCGTTTATCAGATGCAGAATATGCTCTACAGCACTACAAGAATCTGGTCAAAAAAAGAAAATTCTTTTGATATTTCTAAGCTCAATTAGGGTTTGCTGAATAAATCTAAAAACCTTGTTGGGTAAGACTTTTAGACTTTTTTTCCCTCAAAAAGTGCCAACCATTGGAGTGATCGGGGGTAAAATCCCAGGACTTTTTCCCTGAAAATTAGGTAATTGACCCCCTCAAAATCGGTAAAACCCTACACCCCACCTGCCCCCCCGATGTCGGGGGGGTTGGGGGGCCACACCCTATCCCCACGAAAAACTTTTTGCCGCAAACCCTAATTATCTCCTCCCGTAGCGACATTTTTAAATCTTTCTTGGGCAGCAGAAAAAGCCTCTTTCATCACCCTTTGAATCCTCTTAGGATCGGGTTTTTTACCCCCCATTAAATCGCCAAAATAGACACAAGCGCCCTCTCCTAGGGCCCAGGTATAGGCAGCGGACCAAGAAGCGGCGATAACACTGCCAAAACCGGGGATAAATTTCACCAATTCCCGACCGATGGCCTGGGCCAAAAAGCCGCCAGCGATCGCACTGACGACTCCGCCGGCTTGGGATGGGGTTAAGACTTGACCGTATAATTTACCTAAAACCCCCACCATTGACACTTGTAGGGCGGTTAACACGGGCATAGTCGCTAAGGGTAAGGGAATCGCCGCCAAGGTTGCCGCTATGACGGAAAAGGCTAACATATAGCGTCGGGCCACGTCCCGATAGAGATTGCCTAATTTATTGCTGGTTTCCCGATCTAAAAGTTGGTGGATGGTGTTAGCTTCGGCTTTTGGCAATAAATCGGCTAAATTGTCTCTAAATGCCTCTAAACCGTAAAAAACGGGGTTATAATCGTCTTCCTCTAGGGTAAAATCTATTAGCACAGAATTGTCATATAAATCCTTAAAAGTTTCTTTAATTTCTTGATAGGCGCGATTGATATCCTCGAAATCGGGAGGATAGGGGGGATGATCAACGGTATTAGGAGGATAAAGCTGATGAAGACAGGTGACAGCCAGTAAACAGGGTATTTTAGGATATTTTTGCCGCAGTTGTTTGGTAATTTCCAGAAGGCTATCGGTGGCAAAATCATCAATTTTTACCGTCACGATAAAAACTTGGGCGCGTCCCGTGTTTTCGGCTAAATCTGCTAATAATTCCGCGATTACCGTGTCTGTGTGTTGATAGGCATCCCCTAACCCCACCGTATCGGTAAAAATCAACAGGGGTAAGTCTTCTGCGGGGTAGGTGTAGCGCTGGGTGTTTTGGGTATGGGGACGGAAACCTTGCCCGACGATTTCCGCCGAAACTCCCGTTATTCCCCGAATAATCGAACTTTTTCCCGTTTGCGGTTTGCCGATTAACAGCGCCTCGGTGGTGGGCAATTCTTGACGGACTTTTTCTAAAATTTCCGCCACTTGAGTGTCACTAACACTAAACCATTGCAGGACAGTATTAGTCAACTGGTCGATGGGGAGTCTTTTCATCACTTCCCCCGTGAGACTATTCCAAGTATTGACCAAAGAATCAATGGGCAGTTTATCAGTCATGGGGATTAGAAGGGTTTATGATAACTAAAATAGAGATTTTCAGCGATAGAATCAGACGATGACAAAAGCCGCAATAACCCCGCAAGACTTATCATGGCCTTTCTGGCCAATTGTACCACTTTATCCCTACGGTCAAAGACGGACAATTCGCCAAGAAGTGGTGAAAGATACGCTCTGGACATTTGAGCAATTGCAGGGTATTTTCTATGTGGTTGTGCCGATTCGCATGACGGTAATTAGGTTAGCATCCGGGGGTTTATTTGTTTATGCACCTGTGGCCCCGACTCCGGAATGTATTCGCTTAATGCGTGAGTTGGAAAGTGAACACGGGGAAGTTAAATATATTATTTTGCCTACGATTTCTGGGATTGAACATAAGGTTTTTGTTGGTCCTTTTGCCCGTTATTTTCCTAAGGCTATAGTTTATGTTGCTCCTAATCAATGGAGTTTTCCTCTTAATTTACCTTTGAGTTGGTTGGGTTTACCGGCAAAACGAACGGAAATTTTACCTGCTGACTCGGCAACCACTCCTTTCGGAAAAGATTTTAGTTATGAAATTTTACCCGCAATTGATCTGAATGTGGGATACTTCTCGGAAGTGGCTTTTTTTCATCACTACTCTCAAACTCTGCTGCTGACTGATGGCATTATTTCTATCCCAGAAAATCCTCCTGCTATTTTAGAATTAGACCCCTATCCGCTGCTGTTTCACGCTAAAAATAGTGCTAAGGATCTGGTAGAGGATACCCCAGAAAATCGCCGTCGGGGTTGGCAAAGAATTTGTCTTTTTGCTCTTTATTTTCAACCTCCTGTTTTAGCTGTTCCCAATTGGATTAAGGTGTTTAGAGATGCTTTTAATGCTAAGGAAAGGAGTAAAAAAGCCTATTTTGGTTTATTCCCTTTTCAATGGGGTGATGATTGGCAAAGGACTTTTTTAAATTTGCGTCGCGAGGGGAGGTTAATAGTCGCGCCAATTTTGCAAACTTTGATTCTTAATCGCACTACTGACGAGGTTAGTCAATGGGTTGAGCGAATTTGCCAATGGCCGATTAAACAGGTTATTCCTTGTCATTTTGCTAGTCCAATTCAAGCTGATAGTCAAGAGTTTCAGCAGGCTTTTTCTTTTTTGTTAAAAGATTCTTATTTACCTAAAGATGACTTGGAATGTTTAGAAAGTATTGATAGTTTTTTAGTGCGCTGGCGATTGACTCCTCCCCCCGATAAAAAATTGTAATTTATGGCTAAGAACTGCTATAATGTATTCGGTTGTTAGTTGATTGCTAATCAAGGTTATGCAAATTCCCGAAAATCCCAGTAATGATGACATCAGAGAAGCGTTGATTCAATTGCGAGAAGAACTTGGTCAAAAAGTTGACCGCTTAGAATATAAATTTGATGCCTATCAAAAAGGTACAGATGGTATGGTAAGAATGGCTACTACTATCATCATTGCCACCGCTTCTGTGGTGGTTTTATCTAGTCTTAGTCCTGCGGTGACAGCAATTATCACCGCTTTATATTCTGCTAATGCTCATTAGTTACTTTATCGCTAAATTCTGGTGCGATTCGGTGCGTTAGGCGCTTGCTAACACACCCTATCTTTCCTGAATTTTTACCCGTTGATTTAATTGATTCATAGCCAGAGAAATCACCAGATTAAAGAATAAATAGGTGGCCATAACTACTATTAACATTTCTACAGCTTTTCCTGTCTGATTAGCGATGGTACTAGAGATAGCATAAATATCATTATAACCAATAGCGATCGCTAAACTAGAGTTTTTAACCAGATTTAAACATTCATTAGTTAAAGGAGGAATAATCACTGGCAAAGCTTGGGGAAAAATTACTAATCTCATCACTAATAAAGGTTTTAATCCTAAGGCTTTAGCTGCTTCCCATTGTCCCCGATTAACCGATTGAATCCCTCCCCGTACCGTTTCCGCGATAAAGGCAGCTGTATAAACAGTTAAACCGATTAGGAGAGTAGCAAACTCGGAAGAAAGATGTAAACCGAAGTCAATATTTTGATTAAGAGGATTAACTTGGGGACTTTGCCATTGTAAACCCCAGATTAGAGGAATTATAACTAGGATTATTAGGCTAGTTAGGCATAAACCAAGTTTATTTTTTATGGATAAAAATAATGAGAGAATTATTCCTAAAATAATGATAGCTAAAGTTAACCATGTCCTGAAACTATTAGCGGGGAAAGGTAAATAGACTCCTGAGTTATTTAAAAATATACTGCCAAAGAACTCTAAAGATTCCTCAATCTTCGGCAGTTTCAGAAATACAGCAAAATACCAAAAAAATAATTGTAATAATAGGGGAGTATTGCGAATAGTTTCCACATAAATTGTTGCTAACTGACGAATTAACCAATTATCCGACAAGCGACCTAACCCGATGACGATTCCCAGACTAATCGCCAAAAATATGCCAGTAATCATAATGCGGAGAGAATTAACTAATCCCACCAAAAGAGCGCGAAAATAGGTATCGGTGGGACTGTAGGCAATAGGAGAGTCACCAATAGCAAAAGAGGCTGGTCGGTCAGGATCAAAGAGAAAGCCAAAGCCAAAACTTAAGCGTAGGCGTTGGAAATTAATCACTAAATTGCGACCAAAAAACCAGAAAATTAGGCAGACAATTAGCAGGATAATTACCTGTAGAAAAATCTTCTGAAATCGCTCATCGTACCAAAAAGAATTTTTTTGAGGTAAAGTCATATTTATTATATAGTCCAGAATTTTTCACAAAAGAAATCGGTGACTTTTGGCCACCGATTAAGAAAATCAAAACATATTTAGATAACTCCCAGACGGGAGAGACCGAGGATGACACCGGCACCGAGGACATGACCAAAACTGGTAGTACCCAGTAAAGCGCCTAATCCCATACCACCGAATAAAGCGGGGGAAGGTAAAGCAGGACCGACATTTTGTTGTTGAATAGTCGCTTTACCGAAAGCAATAGCGAGAATATTGCAGATAATCATGACAATCGCCACTTTGGGACTCCATTCGCTGGAACCTTGTACGGCGGTGGCGGCCATTAATAGGGTTGAATACATTGAAATTCTCCTGAACAGGTCGTTTTAAGTTTTTAATCTTAAAGGTAGTTTTCACCCCACATCACGCCCTGTTGCAATACTTAATAATCAAAAGCAGAGGAGTCAACAATAAGGCCGATTCGTCTCCACTCATGAACTACTCGCTTAGTACAAATTCAAGTTTAAGCCTACTTCTCTAGCGAAGACGGCTAATCCTTTCTTTTCAATGGTTTTGATAGCTTTGGTGGAGATGCGTAGTTTTACCCAACGGTTGCCTTCCGACCACCAAACTCTTTTCCATTGTAGGTTAGCTTCTTGTAATTTTTTGGTGCGACGGTGGGAGTGGGACACCGCATAGGCGTTATTGGCCTTTTTCCCCGTCATAGTACAGACTCTAGACATAATTTACTCCTGTGCGATCGATGTTTGTCAATAGTCAACCTTTCTAGTTTAACTCAAATCTCGCCAGAAGTCCCCCCCTTCCCCTGGGTGAAGTGAACGGAGATAAATTTAACAGCAAGTGGGGGGATTAAGAAGTTGATTAAACCGGTTCACTGCTCAGACAATTTCGACAATTGCATCAAAGGTAATGGTGAGAATATTGTCAACAAATTTAGCTGTAATTTTTTACTGAATAAAAAATATTTTAATAAGTTTTACATAGTTTCTATTATTCTAGTTAATTCATTTTTATTTTTCCACAATTTTACTTGAAAATCTTGGTATATTTTGGCGATAAAAGGGGCTTGATTACCTTGAACTATTTTTTCGATTTTATCGATTGTTTCGACAAAAATATTAATCATGGTTTGACGAGGTAAGTTGCCAGAAACTAGAACAAATACTTGAGCCTGATAACGGGCTATCTGTTGAACTTCTAAAATATTTCTACCAATGTTTACATCTTTAGTTAATACTATCCATCCTCTTTGAATAACAATAGGTAGCCACTCCGTATCCGGTGCATCTGGGGCAAAATGGGCATGATGAAATTCAATTTTAACCCCTATTTCTTGCAAAGCTTCACCGATAGATTTTCCTAAAGCGCGGTCTATAAAATAGGTGTATTGATAGGTCATGCCGCTTGCCAATTGGACTCGAATAAAATCGCTTTTTCAATTTGCCAAGGTTGACAATTATAATCATTGGCAATATCTTCTATAGAGTCCCCCGCATCATAAAGTTCTGTGACAACTTTAGTGGGAATTCCTGTTCCTGTGATCACGGGTTTTCCGAAGGAAATATTAGGGTCTATCTTTAGGACTTTATTGCTGAAGTCTTCCCCATTTATGTCGATAGTGGGAAAAAGCCGTGTGGCGATATCTTGTTCATCCCATTCAATACGAGTTAAGAGATTATTTAAGAATTGTTTCATCGTCAATTGTCCCGAGCGGGAGGCATTAATTAAATGTTCAAATTGTTCAATAAAAAGGTCAGTTCCATCGGTACTAAATTGTTTTTGAACTAGAGGATGATCGGTGTTAAATTGTTCACTAATATAGTCTAGGGCAAGTCTAACTTTATCGAGAGGGATGTTATGAACTTTGCGAATAACTCTTAAAACGTGCGCTTCCACTAAGTTAGTAAAGGAAAGTTGCGGAATATTCGGATTAGGTCGTTGAATGAGGGGTAAAAACTCTTTTTGTCCTTTTTTAGTGGGGTAGGTGCGTCCTCGTACCCACGTTCTCAGAGTGGGTAAAGGAATATGGAGATAGCGCGCAGTATCGGCTATAGTGTAGGTGGGAACATGATAGAGATGCTCTAGAGATAAGGGAGATGATGCTTTGACCATCGTTAATATTTTGGTGAAGTTGTTGAGATGAGATTATCGCCTATCATTTCATTTTAGCTAATTTTGGTATCCTTGAGGATAGGGATAAAGCAGGGTACATCTTATTTTTGTAAATCTAGCAAGTTGGGATTTTTACGCAAAAACTCTCTGATAAAATTGGGCATTACTTCCGACTTTATTAATCAATCCAAGCTTTTGGGGGGTTCTACCCCCCAAACCCCCCGTTGGGGGCGTGGCGCGGTCACTGAGCGTGTCGAAGTGCCGCCCCCAAACCCCCCGCGCATTAGCTTTTCGGTGGGATGCTTACACGCGATTGTTCATAT
>NZ_JBLZRT010000083.1:0-3673 GCF_048564745.1 Microcystis sp. | reverse complement strand
AATTCTTGGGCTGCCCATTTCTCCATTTTTTTGCTTACCTCCACCTTGATTCCTTCTTTCAAAACTATACCTATCAATCGTTTCCCCTTTTTTTAAGTTTCTTCTCTTTTTGTTAAGAAAGATCCGACTAATGGATAGCCTAAAAAGAAGGGTAAAAACTAAGTACATCAAAGCTTTTAGCTTAACCAATTAGGTTTTAGATTCGGCCTTTGGTATCGGTTATCAGTTCACTGATGACTGAAAAAGCCCTTGTCAGAGGTCTGCCCGAATATGTAACAATTTATGGGAGAAACCCCCAGCAAATCTAACGAGAAAAACATGGCAGCTACAATTAAGAAAGGAGCTTTAGTCCGCGTGGTGACGGGAAACCTAGAAAATAGCCTCGAAGCCCTAGCCAGCGATCGCCGTTTACCCAGTTATATGTTCAACTCGACAGCAGAAGTCTTGGATGTAAAAGATGATTACGCTTTGATTAAATTCTATGTTCCTACCCCCAGTGTGTGGCTAAAGCTCGAACAACTGGAACCCGTCTGATGAGGATATTGCCTCATCCATAAATCATGGTTGACTTCTACGATACACTCATCCCCTGCCAATCGCCCCGAGTCTCGGTTATTGGTGCCGGTAACGTCGGACGCACCTTGGCCCAACGCATCGCCGAAAAAAACCTCGCCGATGTGGTTCTCCTCGATATCGTCAATGGTTTGCCCCAGGGTATTGCCCTAGATTTGATGGAAGCTCAGGGCATAGAACTCCACGACAGCGAGATTATCGGCACTAATAACTATGAAGACACCGTAGGTTCGGATATTGTCGTGATTACGGCTGGATTAGCCAGAAAACCGGGCATGAGTCGCGATGATCTCATGAATGTCAATGCTAAAATTGTCGTCGAGGCCGCCACTAAATGCCTCCAGTATTCTCCGGAAGCCATTTTTATCGTCATCACCAATCCCCTGGATGTGATGACCTATCTAGTCTGGCAAGCAACTGGTTTACCCCCCCAAAGAGTGATGGGAATGGCCGGAGTCCTCGATTCTTCCCGTTTACAAACCTTTATCGCCATGGAATTGGGGGTTAGTACCGCCGACGTTCATGCTATGGTTTTGGGTGGTCACGGTGATTTAATGTTACCCCTACCCCGTTACTGTACCGTCAGTGGTGTGCCGATTACCGAATTAATGGACGAGATGACGATTAATCGTCTAGTGGAGAGAACTCGCAACGGTGGGGCTGAAATCGTCAAATTACTGCAAACTGGCGGCGCTTATTACGCCCCCGCTTCCTCTGCCTGTACCATGGTCGAGACGATATTGAGAAATCAATCCCGTTTACTGCCGGCGGCAGCCTATCTTAAGGGTGAATACGGTTTACAGGATGTTTATCTGGGGGTTCCCTGTCGCTTAGGATGCCGGGGTGTGGAAAGTATTCTGGAAGTGCGTTTGACCGATGCTGAACGTCTGGATTTACATACTTCTGCCGCCTCAGTTCGTCAAAATGTTCATTTAGCCCTTGACAGTCTCAAGGTTTTGATGTAGTTAATACAACTCATATTTTAAGAGGGTACAGGGCAGAGAACCGTTATACAAGGGAGTGCGACGGGAAGAACGCAGACCGATTTGTTTAGTCAGTTCTTTGTTTCCCGATAAAATATAGGCTGTCCAACCCTTAAACCTCTGTTTTAAGACATCACCGAAGGATTTATATAGGGCCCCTAATTCTTCGGTATTGCCCAATCTTTTGCCGTAAGGGGGATTACAGAGAATAATCCCTCGATCGCTCGTCGGTTCTAAGTCGGTGATGCTTTGCAAGCTAAAATTAATGTGGTCCTGCACTTGACAAAAATAGGCATTATCCTCGGCCTGATGCAAAACCTCGTAATCGGCATCACTAGCATAAATTGGCGCATTTAGCTGAGATTTTTGTTTTTCTTTAGCTTCCTTAACCAAAGATTGCCATAAATCCGGTTGATAGTCTGGCCATTTCTGAAATCCGAACTGGGAACGAGATAAACCGGGGGCAATATTTAAAGCTTTTAACGTCGCTTCGATGACAATAGTTCCCGAACCACAAAAAGGGTCTAAAAGCGCCATATCATCCTGCCATGCCGATAATTCTACCAAAGCAGCGGCGAGACTTTCTTTCAGAGGTGCGACTCCCATGGCCCGATGATACCCGCGACGATGTAAACTGTGACCAGAACTATCTAAACTAAGCACACAGCGATTTTTCTCGATATGAGCGTTAATTTGCAGGTCGGGGTTTTCTGTATCCACAAAAGAACGGGGATTCCCCTGTTGACGCTGTTGGTCGATAATAGCGTTTTTGATGCTTAAGGCGGTGTAATGGGTGTGATTGAGGCGATCATTCGTTCCCGTACATTGTACCGCTAAAGTTTCCTCACTGGTGAGATAATCGCGCCAATCAATGGCTTGAATGCCATCATAAAGTTCCTTCCCATCCCCACAGGGAATTTCGGCAATGGGAACCAAAACCCGAAAAATAATTCTTGACCAAAGATTGACTCGATAGAGTAGGGCCAGATCTCCCTGAAAATGGACTCCCGTGAATACTGGTTTCACTTCTTTGGCCCCCAGGAATTCTAATTCCCTAGCGGCAATTTCTTCTAGTCCCCTAGCGGTAGTAGCAAAATAGGATCGAGTCATTTCAGTTATCAGTTATCAGTTTTCGGTTTTCAGTGACTAGCGCCGGTCGTTGGTAGCTTGAAATCAGAAAGATTTTAATTTTTATCCCCTTGTAAATTCCCGATCTGATTCGCTCAAGTCAGTGACTTTCTCTCACTTATGGTGAGCAGCAGAAGTTATTCAAAGAGGGCGAATGCAATTCGCCCCTACAATAATATTATTGTGCCAATGGTAGGGGCGCACCGTGGTCAGTGAGTTTATCGAACTGCGTGCGCCCAAAATGTCCTATAGATAGATATTTCTTCAAAATTCAGATGCACACATAATAATCCTTTTTTGTCAAGGCAGAAATGCTTAAGAATTGTGTCGCTGTGGTCATTAGTTTTATCCCGACTCTGTGGCCCTCTCCTCTCCTCTAGAGTCTTAACAAGTAATTGAGATGTAAGGGCAGCTAATCTACTGAGAAACCCAAAAAATGCGTCTTTGATTGGGATCCCGTCGGGGACTTTGTTCCCCCATGACTTGCCGCGCTTGACTAGGATCAAAGCTGCGAGTAAATTGACCGCGCAATTGATTGACGCGTTCCTCCTTTTCCTGGGCTGCCAAACGCACTTCTTCCAGTTTTGCCTGTTGCATCTGTTGGTAGGGTAACAAACGAGCGATCGCAAAAACTGCCGTGATGGAAAGAGCGCTATAGGCAATAATTCGCAGCCAAATCTCGATAATTTGCCAGTTTTGGGATTTATTGCCGCTTTTTGGCTTTTTTCTGTTTTTTTTGTCGGTTTGGTTTCGTGTTCGTGCGGTCATAGATTTATGAGTATAAGTAAAATCGGTCAGAAAGGTGGCTAAGTAGCTGGTTATAATTTAAAAATGGATTTTGCCTTTAATCCCCCCTTGATAAGCTATCCCTTATAGGGATCTTTCTTAACAATTTTTGCAGTAAGCACTCCAACCCTTATCCTGACTTGATTTCAGTTTTTTCTTTGTCAGTAAGGGTGTCAACAAGGAATATTACAAATTGTTAACCG
>NZ_JBLZRT010000082.1:0-5403 GCF_048564745.1 Microcystis sp. | reverse complement strand
AAATAGATCTAGCGATTCTAGGCAAAAAGCTAACGAAAGAATTAGGGATAGGAGCGAGCTTACTAGGAATTATTATTAATAAGTGAGAGATGGTGCGGCGAACTTTTTCGAGCTAAAACCATGAAAAGCTTATGCTATATGAATTTCAGCCTTCTTGTCCCCCTGTCAGGTTTAGATCACTCTGCATTGCCAACAGATGTCATGCACGATGGATTAGACTACACGACTCATGGTGCCATGCCCCCTTCATTTCACGCAGAGCAGATTAACCTGATGAACAGTGCTATTCGCAGATATAAGACTGAAGAACAATGTTAGTGCGATCACTTATATAGTACGATCGCTTTTTTGGTTATAATAGACATCTCCAAAAATTTATAAGTCAGTCACAGCAAAGAATAGCGGCAGATTAGACCAAGAGTCAAAATTAGCTCTAAAAACCGATTAATCAGGGTTTCAAGAGACAAAATCCAATTTTGACGGAAAACTATGGCTAATTATAACGTCAATTACTTCCCCTGATTGCTCCCCTTCTATTACTTCTGAAATTAACCTACTAATTCTCAACCTTACTAAGCCACAAACAAGAAAGCTAGAAATTAATTCCACACAGAAACCAGAAAAGCAAACCGTGACGGGAAAGCTAACTTATATTTCGCTTCCCCTTGTTCTATCGATCGCATCTCCTAGTTTTTTACCAGTCGAACCGGCGATCGATACTGCTCCGAATGCAGTTGTTAGGGATTCGGAGCAGTATCGATCGCTGTCCGGTTAGTCGATGTGTTCGGCGATGCCAGTGCCACAGTTGAGGTGAGGTAAAATCGAGAAAGTTTCTCTGAAAGCTGAAGTATCAACTGATTTACTGTTGACGACCGACTCCTCAAAAGGAAAACTTCTTATCCCACGTTTAAGATAAATGCTATAACTGCTATAACTGCTATAGGTCTATTTATTATCAAGTGCATCATGGCTCAAGCCTTTTCTCGTCGAGAGCTTCAGGGTCAGTCTTTTAGAGGTCAAAATCTCAGCCATGCCGATTTCAGCTATGCCGATATTCGGGGGGCAGATTTTACCGATGCTATTCTTATCGAAGCAAATTTTAGCCATGCAATCACGGGTTTACGACCTCAAGCGATTTTCATTTTACTGGTGGTTTTATATGCGCTGGGAAGCCTAGCGGTTTTCACCATCGGTGTCATCGCAACGTTCGCCGGAAAGGTATTGCTTCCCAACGATTCATTTCAAGGGATTACTTACCTGGCCTTGATCAATTTGCTGGTTCTGCTGGTCTTTTTTGCCCAAATCATTCTTGGGGAATTAGCTGTGGCGATCCTGACAAGTGTGATCGCATCGTTTGCTAGTTTTATTGTGCTGCTTTTGGCCTATCAAAATCTAACGGCAGCGGTTGTCATTGCCAGCGATATCTTGTGGATGGTCATTTTAGCGATTACGGGAGTTGTGATTTTTACAACTACGATCGCGATTACGGAAAACGACCGTCGCACCATTGCCGGATCAGGTTTCATCGCTTGGTTGACAGCAGTAGCCGTGGTGGGAGTTGTCGCACCGACGGAAATCACAGATGTGCTGGGCATCGCGAAAGGAGTGGGAACCGCATCGGCGCTCGGCGTGTTGTTATGTCTTTATGTCAGTCAACAAGCTCTCACGGGTAACGACAAATTCGCTTGGGTTTGGAAGATCGCCCGCTCGTTTGTGACACCGGGGGGAACTCGCTTTCGAGGAGCAAATCTGACCGATGCCAACTTCACTCAAGCCAAGCTCAACTACGCTGATTTTAGAGCCGCTATTCTCACCCGCACCGACTGGTTTCAAGCGGAAAAACTCAATCGCTGCCGTCACGAAGGAACCTATTTAGAAGATGCAATGGTACAAAAGTTGGTAACGACTCGAAGCGGACGCGGAAGGGATTTTGCGGGGAGAAATTTAGAGGGCGTAAACCTGCAAGGGGCGGATTTGGTCGATGCCAACTTCATTAACGCTAACCTGAATGAGGCGAACTTGCAAGGGGCAGACTTATCTAACGGGAAGTTAGTGCGCTCACAACTTTATCGAACCAATCTTAGCAAGGCTCGACTGACCGGAGCTTACATTCAGGATTGGGGTATTTCACCAGAAACAAAACTCGATGGGGTTGAATGTCTTTATCTGTATATGCGACTTCCCACTCCCGACGATCCCGATCCCTTTCGTAAACCCGATCAACGCTCACAGGTCTTTACTGTGGATGATTTTGCCGACTTCATTACCCCGATCATCAAAACAATGGGGCTGTACTATCGTCAGAACGTAGATCCGCGTCAGGTTGCCGAAGCCTTTAAGACCCTCGATCTCTATCATGCTGGAGCGGTCGATCCTGGGGCTGCGGCGATCGCACTTCAGCAAATTTCCCAACAGTATCCGGAAGCTGGACTAGAATTGATCGCACTGGAAGGGCAAGGTGGCGATAGAGTGAGAGTTCACGCCAAAATTGACGATCGGGTGGATCGCTCCCAACTGAGTGCCGAATATTTTGCCCGATATGAAAAAATTCGATCGTTGCCAGCTGCCGATATTCAAGCCCTACTGGCCGGAACGGCCGAGAAAGATGATCGCATTCGCAGTCTCGAAAATATGGTAATGACCGCCATCAGCAGCCAAAAGTTTTACGCGGAAACCTATTACAACTTTGGAGAAACTATGACAGAGCATAAAGGAAACGTCAACATCAGCGGCGTACAGGGAAACGTGAGTGGAATTGCCGCCGCCGGCGAAAACCAAACCATGACCGGGGTTGCACTCGGACAAATTAGCGGTGCGGTCACTAACAGCATCGGTCAACTGCAATCGACGAATACCCCTGAAGCAACTCAACTGGCCACACTGCTCGAACAGCTTCAATCTGCGATCGAACATGAATCCCACCTAGCACCGGAAGATAAAGCGGAGGCGATGGAACAGGTCAAAACCCTGGCAGAAGCGGGACAGAACCCCGAAGATAATGTACTCCAAAAAGCGGCAAAAACCGCCTTGAAAATCCTCAAAGGAACGATTGCCAGTTTGCCCGATGCCGCCAAACTGGTCGAGTCATGTACAAAACTGCTCCCCGCAATTACTACTTTGCTATCACTAATTTAACCCCAGTTCGGGTTAAGCGCGGTGGCGGGAATGTTCAATCGATGTTCTTGAGTTGGTCAATAATAGACATCGACCTAATATCTGGACTTCCCACACCGTATAAACCTACTAACTATGGCTAAAAGTTTTACAGAGCCTGACTTAAGTTTTTACGCAGATAGGGTTTGAGGCAAAATTTTTCAAACTTTACCCTTCGACCACTATAGCTTGTTTCGGGTCAGAAAACCATCAAAAACATGGCTACAGAGGAATCCCTTACTCTAAAGATTAATTGCCATCAGGTTAGCGATCACTATACAGCCAACTCCACAGAATCGCTCTACTCAAGAGACAGTCAACGGTACAGCGGCTCGACGGCTCGACTGAGCTTCGCCGAACGTCTGAGCATCGCCGAACGTCCATTTTCAAGGGAAAATGTACCCAGTGACGGCTTGTCAATTTATTCTGAGAAGCTTTATGCAGTAAGGGTTTTGTTAATTTTTTAGTATTTATGTATGGGGAAGTCCAGACATATCTATCATTAAATTTCGGTTTCAGCAGCTTCGCGTAAACGGCTAATTGTACTTTTGGCCTCTTTGAGTAGGTCATGCCAATCATCTGGAGGATAACCGGTCTCCAGCATTTTTCTAAAGACTCTATAAGCGTCTGTACTACTCTCATAAGCTCGCTTAGAGTTTTCATCATTGACCCAAGCGAGGAGAATTATTTTACTCTCTTGATGATATCGAAAAAACAGTCGATACTGCTGAAAAAACTTGGCTCTAAACCAGTGTTTGTAATCGTCTCCAAGCGTAGTTCCCAGTCGATACTCACTGCGAGTTGGGTCTTGAGGAATAGTATCAAAGGCTAACTTTGCTATGGCAGCTAGACGCTTTGTCGCATTTTTCCTTTTGTAATCTTGAGGAAACTTGTGGCGCAGCTCTTCAACCTGCGTTACAAGTTCTTCAAACTGTTCAAGGAACAGAGGTTGAGCAAATATGCTCCATCCATTAATTACTAGGGGCTGATCTATAGACAACCTTATTCGTCCTCATCCAGAAGTGATGCATCAAGATCAAGAGCAACGCCAGAGACCAAGTATTGAACATGATTGACTAGGTTAGAACTAATTGCCTGTATGTGTTGAGGGTTCTGTTCCATATCTTGGGCAAGAAAATTCAGAAATTTCCCAAGCACCGGATCATTTTCTTCTGTCCCGTCAGCCCTGGAAATCCATACTTTGCCGTCGGGCTGTATGTTGTAGCAGATTTTATCGCGCTTATTCAAGCCAAGGGCTTTGCGAACGGAATCGGGAATTGTAGTCTGATAGCGATCGGTAAGAGTGGATTCTGGCCATGGAGCCATAGTTGCAGCCATTGCGACCTCTCAGCCTGTTTGTAAAAACATCTTGATGGTAATGCAAGTGCATTGTCTCGTCAAGGTGAAGTCGCTGGATATGTACATCACAATATCAACTCATTACCCAGTAGTTTCCCCAGTAGTTTCGATCCCCCCTGCCCCCCTTGATAAGGGGGGTGGGAAAACCCCGTCAAGGATAGAAGTTGTCGTTTGGTGGTTTCCCGTTCGAGACGGTAACGGTTCCACTGAATCTCTAACTGTTCTCGTTGGGCGATTCTTGTTAGATAGGTTTCGGTGGATGAACCGCCCAGACGGTAATCGATCTCGGTAATCCTGGTCAAGAGGTCGTGGTTTGACAGTTGGGCTAATATCGCCCGTTCTCGATCGCCGGCGGTTTCGTAGGCGATCACCAGCGTTAAGACCTGTTCTCCCAGTTGGGAGCGTTTGGCAGCCCGTTGACGTTCCAATTCAGCCTTGGCCGCCTCTAGGTCGGCCGCCCTGATTTCGAGGTCGGTGATGGCCATCCTCTGTTGTTGTACCTGACCACCCCCAAACAGATTTTGCAGAATGGCGATCGGGTCGGTGGTGAGATAACCCGTCCATTGTCGGGCGTTGGCTTGGTCGATACGTTGTCCAGCCAACTGTAACCGGCGATCGATCAGGGCGATGCGCTCATTAAGGGTGTCCAATTCGGGGGAACGTTCGATCGCCGCGTCGGTGAGGGTACGGAGACAATCGTTACCGCTATCGAGACAGGGAAGCGGAGCGGCCTGTAGGGGAGTCAACCCTTCGACTTCGCTCAGGGTTAACCCTTTGGTTTCGCTCAGGGTTAACCCTTTGGTTTCGCTCAGGGTTAACCCTTTGGTTTCGCTCAGGGTTAACCCTTTGGTTTCGCTCAGGGTTAACCCTTTGGTTTCGCTCAGGGTTAAC
>NZ_JBLZRT010000081.1:0-15965 GCF_048564745.1 Microcystis sp. | reverse complement strand
AGCACTCCAACCCTTATCGTGACTTGATTTCAGTTTTTTCTTTGTCAGTAAGGGTGTCAACAAGGAATATTACAGATTGTTAACCGAGTCTTGAAAGCCTTGTGCTACAAAGGTTTGAAATGTTAAGAAAGATGTGACTAAAGGACAGCTTATCAAGGGGGGCAGGGGGGATCGAACCTAAAATCCATTTTTAATTTAATTAAGTAGGTAGGCGTTAAAAGTTGTCAGACACCCCCCTTATCAAGGGGGGATTAAGGGGGGATCGGCACCCCCCTTATCAAGGGGGGCAGGGGGGATCGAACCTAAAATCCATTTTTAATTTAATTATAACCAGCTACTTAATTCCTCTTGACAAAATCCCAGCACTTGACATATACTTATTTATATAATGGGAATCCCTGCCTGCCTGCGACCCCCTCATTTTCAGGCTAAATAGACTTAGGAAAATTAAATTTATTTCCGTCTCCTGGTGAGACTATTCTGGGCTGCCTCTCAGTGCTTTTACCATTGGTACAATCATATTATTCTGCGGAGCGATTGCAGAGGATAATTTCTCTTGACAAAATCCCACTGTGGGGAAATATCTAGATTAAATTTTGGACGCACATGATGCGCTTATTGTAATTAGTACAATCATATTATTCTCTGGAGCGATTGCATTCGTCCTCTTTAAGGGGGAATAATAATACAATTGAGAATGCAGTCAATCCCCTTAATCTCTATGGTCAATAAACTATACTACGGTGATAACCTAGAAGTGCTGCGGAAGTATATCAAAGATGAATCGATCGATCTTTGTTATATCGATCCACCCTTTAATTCTAAACGCAATTACAACCAAATTTATAACAACTTAGGCAAGGAAGATCAAGCACAAGCACAAGCGTTTGTGGATACCTGGACATGGGATAATCACGCTAACGAAGCTTTAGAAGAAATTCAAAGCAACTATCAAGGTAAATTTACCGGTCAGACTATCGATTTAATTGACGGTTTAACCAAAGTTTTAGGTAAAGGTAGTCTTCTCGCTTATCTGGTGAGTATGACTCTGAGGATTGTGGAAATCCATCGAGTTTTAAAATCTACCGGTAGCTTTTATCTCCACTGCGATCCTACTGCTAGTCATTATTTAAAAATAGTTTTAGATACTATTTTTTGCTCTCAGGGGGGTGATTTTTTCAATGAGATTGTTTGGAAAAGAACTACGGCACACAATGATCCTCAAAGATATGGAAGAATTCAGGATCGTCTGTTTTTTTACAGCAAAACACAGGCTAAGACATTTAATCATATAGATGCCTATCATTCCCAAGAACAATTAGCAAGATATAAATACTCAGACTCTAAAGGTTTATACAGAGCAGAAAACTTAACTGCTCCTCATTTTTCCGAATCACGAACTATAGAATGGCGTGGAGTCCATCCAGGTAATAATAGACAATGGCGGTTTTCTATAGAAAAACTAGAAGAACTATATAGTCAGGGTTATATTTTGTTACAGAAGGATGGCCGGCCTAGAAAAGATGGTCTTAAGCAATATTTATCAGAAACTAAAAGCCCTGTAATTCAAGATATATGGACAGATATTATCTTTGCTCCAACTACAAAAGAACGTCTGGGTTATCCCACACAAAAACCGGAGGCATTGTTAGAAAGAATAATCAAAGCAAGTAGTAATAAAGGAGACATAATTTTAGATGCCTATTGTGGGTGTGGAACGACGATCGCTGTAGCAGAGAGATTAGAAAGAAACTGGATTGGAATTGATATAACCTATCAGAGTATTAGCTTAATGTTAAAGCGATTAGAGGACTCCTTTGGTAAAAATGTTTTAGATAAAATTGAACTGAATGGTATTCCCAAAGATCTAGAATCAGCCAAAGCATTAGCCACTAAACCCGATGATCGTACCCGCAAAGAATTTGAGAAATGGGCGGTTTTAACCTATAGTAATAACCGGGCCGTGATTAATGACAAAAAAGGGGCAGATAAAGGAGTCGATGCTATTGCCTATTTTCAGGGAGATAAAGACAACCGGGAGAAAATTATTTTTCAAGTAAAATCCGGTAATGTCAAATCGGGAGACATCAGAGATCTACAGGGAACTATGACACTACAAGGGGCAGCCCTGGGTATATTTATCACCTTGAAACCCCCTAGCAAAGATATGATACAAACAGCCAAATCTGCGGGAATTTATCGCGGTCGTTATATGAGTCAAAGTGTGGATAAAATTGAGATTGTGACAGTACAAGAAATCCTTGAACAAAAAAAACGTCTCGATGTTATCCTCACCTTTGAAGTCCTGAAAGCTGCCGAAAAACAAAGGGAAACCCAAGGACAACAAATGAGTTTAGATATACCCTTCCCCGAATAAATCTCCTTTGTTTAAGTAGCTAGGTATTAAGTAGCTGGTTATAATTAAATTGAAGATAGATTTTGGGTTCGATCCCCCCTACCCCCCTTGATAAGGGGGGATTGAGGGGGGATTGAGGGGGAATAGGGTGATAATTTTGTTAAAATATAGGTCAGCCTTAACCTAGAATTGAATTGAAAATGTATGATTCTACCTGTAAATTTATCGCCCTTGAATATTCGAGAGACTTGGCCACTTGGTTACTGGGTAAACCCTTAGAATTAACAGAAATTAAACCCTCGGAATTATCCCTAGAGCCAATTAGAGCCGATACTTTAATCTTTTTGGAGTCGGAAGAATTAATCTTACATATCGAGTTCCAAACCGACCCTAAAGAAGATATTCCCTATAGAATGCTAGATTATGCCACCAGACTCTATCGACGCTATCCCCGTAAACCTATCCATCAAGTGGTTATTTATCTAAGGAAAAGTGACTCCCCCACAGTCCGACAGAATGATTATAAACAAGGGAAAACCTCTCATCAATTTGAAGTGATTAGACTTTGGGAACAACCCTCGGAACCCCTATTAAAGGCCCCCGGACTGTTTCCCTTTGCCATACTCGCTCAAGCTGAGAAACAAGAAAACTTACTGCGGCAAATTGCCCAAGAAATCGAGCAAATCAGCGATAGTCGAGAACAAAGTAATCTGGCCGCATCTACCGCAATTCTAGCCGGGTTAGTATTAGAGAAAGACATCATCCAACGATTATTGAGGAAAGACATCATGAAAGAATCCGTTATCTATCAAGAAATCTGGTCGGAAGGTTTACAAGAGGGACGACAAGAGGGACGACAAGAGGGAGAAGCTAACCTAGTTTTACGTCAATTAAATCGGCGTGTAGGGGACATTTCCCCCGAATTATTGCCCAATATCCGCAGTCTTGACCTAGAACAGTTAGAAAACTTGGGAGAAGCTTTGTTAGATTTTCAGTCACTACAAGATTTAGAAGAATGGCTGGAAAATTGCCGAGCTAGTTAGTACAAGTAAACTAAATGCTGTCTATCCATTGCCATGGAAGCAGCAAGCTCTCAACTCCCTTGAGAGTAGTTAACACTTTAATCTATTCCGCGGTAGAGATCGGCGATCGCTAAATCTAGGTTAATACTTGACAGGATCACCCGATCGCCTGTCTCGTAAATAGTCGTTTCCCATGTCCCCAGAGAATTACGACGACGGCATTCCACGCGCTGGATTTCTTGGGAAATTAATACATATTCTTCTAAAGTTTCTATCTGTTGATAATCTTGGAATTTTTCGCCCTTGTCAAAAGCAATCGTACTGGGGGAAAGCACTTCCGCAATTAGTTTCGGATAGCGTTTCAGATAACGATCTTGGCGATCGCGAGGATCGCAGGTAACAAAAGCATCGGGATAGTAATAAAACTGATCTTGATAGTTAACCTTGACATTACCCGAGTAAAACCGACAGTCTGTAGAGTCGCCGAAATGCAGGTTAACCAGAGCGAGTAGATTAAGGGCAATGCGATCGTGATTATCCGTACCGCCGGCCATCGCATAAACCAAACCACGTCGGTATTCATGGCGGATCTGACTCTGGCGCTCGATAGCGAGATATTCTTGGGGACTGATGTAGTTGGGAACTGCGATCATAATCTCTAGGGGAAAGCCTAGTATCAATTATAGTACGAGAATGGCTAAGGCTCTCCTATTCTTTGTGTGATCAGTTTAGGGACTTGCGTGGGAATAATATCCCAATCGATCGGAGGGCGCAAGCTTTGCGCCCCTACAGTAACGGATTTTGTCCACAATGTAGGGGCGAACTGCGTTCGCCCAAAAGGTACATTATCAAAGCGCAAGTCCCTTAACTTACATATCAGCGATCGATCTTTGTGTCCTTTGTCTCTTTGTGGTTCCTGACCCAGAGAGCCGATAAACCAGCGCAAGAGGGCAAAATCTTGATAAACTGAGGGGATAACTATCCCAGACAATCCCCATGACCACTCACTTTATTAGTGCCGAAATCGACCTACAGGAAACCCCGCAACAACTGCAGAAAGAAATCGAAAAAGAATTAGCCAAACGCGGTGAACCCTTGCGTTGGGCAATCACAGAAGTGGATACCGAGAATAATCAAGTCAAAGTCGAAGCGATTGTCACCACTGCCTCGTGAATTCCCGTCCCTATACCGCCGTACTAATTATTCCCACCGGCATCGGGGCAGCGATTGGCGGTTATGCCGGGGATGGCATTCCCGTGGCCAGAGCGATCGCCCAAGTTTGTGATCGCCTAATTACCCATCCCAATGTCCTCAACGGCGCACAACTGTACTGGCCCCTAGGCAACACCTACTATGTAGAGGGTTACGCTTTAGATCGTTTTGCCCAGGGGGATTGGGGATTAAGTCCCGTCCATCAAAATCGCATCGGGTTACTATTCGATCGCGCCATTGAATTTGACCTCTTGCAAAGACACCTTCAGGCTGCCGATGCTGTCCGGGCTACCCTGGGCTTAGATCTCACCGATTACGTTATCACCGATGCCCCCTTAAATGTGCAGTTGCGAGAGGCAGCCTCCGGGGCAAGTTGGGGAACAATTGGCAATCCTGACAGCTTGCTGCGGGGAGCAGAAAAACTGATTAACCAGGGCCGGGCGGAAGCGATCGCCATTGTTGCCCGTTTTCCCGACGATCCCGATAGCATTGCCCTGGCTAATTATCGCCATGGTCAGGGGGTGGATCCCCTTGCCGGGGCCGAGGCGGTAATTTCCCATCTGGTGGTGCGACAATTCCAAATACCAGCAGCCCACGCCCCCGCTTTAAGTCCGCTGCCCCTCGATCCGCAACTTTCCCCCAAGGCCGCAGCCGAAGAAATCGGTTATACTTTTTTACCCTGCGTTTTGGTGGGTTTGAGTCGCGCCCCCCAATTGGTCAAGCGGCCTGGTCCGGATGCTATTTGGGGCCGGGAGGTGGACGCGCTGATCGTTCCCGCCAGTGCTTGCGGCTCTAGCACAGTTTTGAGTTTTTGTCAAGAAAAAACTGTACTGGTTGCTGTGCAGGAAAATAGTACAAGAATGAAGGTGGCCCCGGAACCTCTAGGGGTGAAAGCAATTAGGGTACACTCGTATATGGAGGCGATCGGTGCGATCGTTTGTCAACGGGCAGGGGTTAGCCTCGCATCTCTTCGCCCTAATTTAAACTCTTTACGCTGTTTATCCGAGAATCCGTGACTAATTCCCCTAATCCCGAATTTGATCCCCTGACACGCACACAAGTCCTCACCATTATGGCGGTAACGGCGATTATCTTGCTGGTAGTCGCCAAAGTTTGGCAATATTTCGGTGCGATCGCTATTCCCGCCATTCGCTTGACTCTCCCGGATTTCCTGTTCGGATTAGCCTTAGCGGGGGCAATTAGTGGAATTAGTGGGCTTCTCTATCGTTTTTGGTCTAGTTATCGCCATAGTGCTAACGCTTACTTAGAATTAGTCATTAAACCTTTAGCATGGCCCGATTTAATTTGGATTGGATTACTGCCGGGGTTAAGTGAAGAATTATTATTTCGCGGGGTGATTTTGCCAGCTTTGGGCTTAAATATCTTTGGTTTAACCGTTTCTAGTCTGATTTTTGGTATCCTCCATTTTAGCGGTTCCCAACAATGGCCCTATGTTATCTGGGCAACTGTTGTCGGTTTTGCCCTCGGTTATACCGTCATCATCACCGGTAATTTATTAATCCCGATCCTCGCTCATATTATCACCAATCTCCTCGCTAGTTTTCTCTGGAAATTACAGCATAGTAATCAGTAATCAGTTATCAGTAATCAGTTATCAGTTATCAGTGACTACTCCTGTCTCCTATAAAAAAAATGGAAGTGCAATTTCGCGAATTTAATCCTTTTGATGTCTGGTTTTGGCTGGAATTTTCCACAGTTCCCTCGAATATGGAACAGCAGTATGTAGAAGAAGTTTTTGCCTCTTGGTTTTATTTGGGTAAATTAGGGGCTTTCAATGCCGAAAACCTACAGGTACAGGAGGTGGGAGTCGATATTAGTTATATGGAATACGATCCAGATATGGCCGAAAATGCCTTTATGTCACCGATGCACAATATGACCGATTTTGAATACTTAGGTACTTGGGGACGTTGTTGGTTTGATCTCGGTACTAGCGATCTTATTGCTTTGGATATTTTAATCAATGCCTTGACCCAATTAAGTAAGGATTTTGTCGATATTAAACGTTTAATTATCGGGGGAGAAAATCAAGATTGGACGGTTAGCGATCGCAGTAATTATCTCTTTAGCGAATAATTAGGTTTTACTGAAAAAGTTTCTTGGTGGGGTCAGAATTCTCCGAGTCAGGAGTTTATTTTTATTTATTTATTCTCCCCACACCCCACACCCCACACCCCACACCCGTTCGGACTTCGGCGTGAGCTCAGTCGAACGCTGAGCTCACGGCCGAAGCCCACACCCCACACCCCACTTCCCACACCCCACTTAAAAACATCTATGCTTAATCTCGTCTCCCTTCCAGAAATTCCCGCCGCTGCTTGGAAACGTCCTCTAGGCAAAGGTTGGGAAAAACCCTACAGCGTCCGCTATGCCAGCAATTTAGATGATGGTCCTTGGCATGGGATGCCTCTGGGGGGATTTGGGGCCGGTTGCATCGGACGTTCCCCCAAAGGTGACTTTAACCTCTGGCATCTGGACGGCGGTGAACACAGTTTTAATAGCCTTCCTGCCTGTCAATTTAGCATTTTTGAACAAACAGAAGACGGAAGCGCCCAAGCCTACGCTATGGCGACGGAAAGCCCGACGGATGGAACATTATCGCGCTGGTCGTGGTATCCAGCCGAAAAGGGAACATATTCTGCCCTTTATCCCCGCAGTTGGTACGAGTACAAAGATGTTTTTCAGACTCAATTAATTTGCGAACAATTCTCACCGGTTTGGGCGCATAATTATCAAGAAAGTAGTTATCCTATTGCCCTATTTGAATGGACGGCTCATAATCCCACCGATAAACCGATTACTATTAGTATTATGCTGACTTGGCAAAATACAATCGGTTGGTTTACTAACGCGATTAAATCCCCAGTGGTTAAGGTGAGAGATGATGGTAGTCCCGTCTATGAATATCAATCAAAATGGGGGGAAAGTGAGGGTAATTATAATCAATGGATTGTCGATAATTTCCGCGTTGGCTGTCTGATGCGTCGGGATTACGAAAACCCCGGAGAAGGGGATGGACAGATGGCGATTGCCAGTATTACTAATCCGAGTCTAGAGGTATTTTATCTGGGTAAATGGAACCCTGCCGGCGATGGGGGCGAAGTTTGGGACTATTTCGCCATGAATGGCTCTTTACCGGATATTGAGGACGAAACCCCCGCCCAAAAAGGGGAACAAACGGCCACGGCCATGGCGATTCGTTTTACCATTCGTCCGGGGAAAACTCGCAAAATTCCTTTTATTTTAGCTTGGGATTTACCAGTCACCGAATTTGCCGAAGGAATTAACTATTATCGTCGTTATACGGACTTTTTCGGTCGCAATGGTCAAAATGCTTGGGCGATGGTACGCACGGCTTTAAAACACGGTGATACATGGCGAGAAAATATTATTAACTGGCAAAAACCGATCCTAGAACGCAGCGATCTGGCCGATTGGTTTAAAATGGCTTTATTTAACGAATTATACCTCCTAACTGACGGCGGCACTCTCTGGACGGCAGCCACGGAACAGGATGCCATCGGTCAATTCGGAGTGTTAGAATGTATTGATTATCGTTGGTATGAAAGTCTGGATGTGCGTCTCTATGGTTCCTTTGGGTTATTGATGTTATGGCCGCGCTTAGAAAAGGCCGTCATGGAAGCTTTTGCGAGGGCAATTCCCAGCAGTGACGACACTCCTCGGATTATCGGTTATAACCAAGCTAGTGCCATTCGTAAGGCTAAAAATGCCACTCCCCACGATTTAGGCGCACCCAATGAACACCCTTGGCAAAAGAGCAATTACACCAGTTATCAAGATTGTAATCTCTGGAAAGATTTAGGCAGTGATTTTGTTTTATTAGTCTATCGGGATTATTTATTAACGGGGGCTAAAGATGAGGATTTTCTGCGGGAATGTTGGCCGTCAATTGTCCTGACTTTGCAATATTTAAAAACTTTTGACCTTGATAACGATGGCATCCCCGAAAATTCTGGCGCACCAGACCAAACCTTTGATGATTGGCGTTTACAGGGAATTAGTGCCTATTGTGGTGGTTTGTGGATAGCGGCCCTAGAAGCAACGATTAAAATTGGCGAAATCATTGGAGAAGATACGGCAATTTTTACCAGTTGGTTACAGCAATCTCGCGCTATTTATCATCAGACTCTCTGGAATGGAGAATATTATAATTTAGATAGTGGCAGTGGTTCCGATGTGGTGATGACTGATCAATTATGCGGTCAATTTTATGCCCGTTTATTGGCTTTACCAGATGTGGTAGAAAATCAATACACGCAATCAGCTTTAGGTAAGATTTATCAGGCTTGTTTTCTCAAGTTTCATGGGGGAAAATTTGGGGCGGCCAATGGTTTAAAACCCGATGGTACTCCCGAAAATCCCGAGGCAACTCATCCCTTGGAAGTTTGGGTAGGAATTAATTTTGGGTTGGTGGCTTTTTTACTACAAATGGGAATGGAAAAGCAAGGATGGCAAATTACAGAAGCGGTGGTGAAACAAGTCTATGAAAATGGCCTACAATTTCGCACCCCGGAAGCAATAACATCGGTGGGAACTTTTCGTGCTTGTCATTATTTACGCGCCATGGCTATCTGGTCTATCTATGGGGTTTTGACGGAATTTCAGGGATAAGTAGGTAGGCGTTAAAAATTATCAGATACCCCCCTTATCAAGGGTAGATCCCCCCGCCTATCGGCACCCCCCTTATCAAGGGGGGCAGGGGGGATCGAACCTAAAATCCATTTTTAATTTAATTATAACCAGCTACTTATTTTATTCTTGTTCTAAAGTGGGAAAAACCGTTTAAAATTGAAAATTAACAGGGATAGGGAAGCCCTGTAACCGCACGATCATGGCTAAAATTGTCGGTGTTCACGGTATCGCGCAAGAATTTAGGGGTAGCCACACGATTTCTGCTGAGTGGTTGCCAAGTCTCAAGGATGGATTGAAACTCGCGGGAACCGAGTTAGAGTCCGATACTGATTTTCGTTGTGCGTTTTACGGAGACCTTTTCCGGGGAAAATCGAAAGCGATCGGTATCCCGAACTACGATGTTAATGATATCGATTCCGATTGGGAAAAAGAATTACTTCAGTTGTGGTGGCAAGAAACGGAACGATTAGAAAATAATCATCCCAATGCGAATAGCCTTTTGAGAGAAAAATCTACCCCAAAAATTATCCAGAGAGCTTTGTCGGGGTTAAGTGAATCTCGGTTTTTCGGTAGCATTGCCGAGAAATTGGTTATTTCTTATCTTAAGCAAGTGGGGAGCTATTTACACGATCGAAAGCTAAAACAGCAGATTCAAGAGCGAGTAATAGAATGTATCAATGAAGAAGATACGCGGGTACTTGTAGCTCATTCTCTCGGTTCGATCGTCTGTTACGAAACTTTATGTCAGCATCCAGAATGGCCGATTAAAGTCTTTGTCACTCTCGGTTCTCCTTTGGGGATAAGACAATTAATTTTCGATCGACTGCAACCATCCCCCCGCAATAATCTGGGGTGCTGGCCCGGAAATGTGGAAAGATGGGTAAATATCGCGGACGATGGCGATGTGGTGGCGTTGACAAAGCAACTCAACCCTTTATTTGAGGGAACTATCGAGGATAAGCTAGTTTATAATGGTTGCGAGGCTCATGATGCCAAAAGGTATCTTACGGCGGTTGAAACTGGGGAAGCGATTCGATCGGGGTTAATCGATTGATGGGTAATGGTATGGATGAAGAAATCAAGTATTATCTAATCGCTTGTGGGACAAAGGATTACAAGAACTTAGACCCTGACGAGCAATTACCCAGCGTCGAGACGGATTTAGAACGGGTAATCGATCTGTTTACTCGTGATTTTGGATACCAGCGAGTGTTAACCGATTTAGATATTAATCCGAAAAAAGATGAAATTACCCTCAAATTTGCTCAATGGCTTCAACAAAATCGCCGTGAAACCGATATTGTCATTTTTTATTATTCCGGTCACGGCGAGTATATACTGGGGGATAGACATTATCTTTTACTGGAGGATACCGATCCTAAACTAATTGGACAAACGGCTCTATCGACCGAAGATTTAGTTCGTCCTCTCAATAATGATGGGGTTCGGATAGCGCAGATACTGTATATTATCGATACCTGTTGCTCGCAAATGGGAGCGGTGGAAGTTACAAAATTCGCTGCTGGCTCGATCGGGATATATCGATCGAGCAAAGAAAAAAATATTGCCGTTCACACGATCGCCGCTTGTCGTGCCAAACAAGAGGCTAAAGAGAGTGTATTCTCTACCGTTTTGGCAGCAGTTTTGAAAGATTTTTGTCAACAGTCTCGTAATCGATATATTTCCCCCGGTGAAATTGTAGGCAAAGTTAATGAAAAAATTCCCGACTCAATGCCACAAGACGTTGTACATAACCTGACGGGATCTGAAACGGTTGCAAAATTTTTTCCAGTTATTCCTAAAACGATACGAACTTGGGAAGAAAAACGCCTTGAATTCACAGAAGAATTATTGAATGAATTTAAAAAACATTTATCAAAAAATTTACTTTTTATCAATTCATTTTTATTGAATAGTAAATTTTTAGAAGAGTTTATTTTGGACGATCTAGAACTTAAAAAACAATTAAAAAAATTATCAAACAAGCCGGTTATAGAGGGTATCTGTCCTCTCATAGCTTGTTCCGATTGGTGTCTAAATAGGTTATTAGAAGAAGATAGGATTAACCCGTCGATTGATGCTATCGAAGCTTGGCAGTTTAGGGTTATTAAGTATCGAGAAAATGCGGATTTAGATAAAATACAAAATGAAGTCAGGCAGTCGTGGGAAAAATTCAAGGAACGTATTAATCGAGAAGAACTGAGACTTCAAATTGAAATAGAACAGGATCTCGATAAAGATAATAATACTGGAAGGGTGTTCAACTCATTTCACTTAAGAATGAATCTTTGGATTAAAAGTCAACATCGCCCCTTAGGAAGATTTGCTGAAAACGAAAAAATTGAATTAAATAGCGAAATAGAATCTTGTCCAGAAAGTCAGACATTTCTCGCTAATTTAATTCGCAAAGCTCGTTATAGTTTGCCGAACACAGTAAAGCTAAATCTCGAAATTTTTCTGCCAATAAAAGTTTTAAAATACCCTCTGGAAGAATTTCAATTTAAGCGGGGTACAACGTTGAAATCTCTAGGATACGAGTACCCCGTCTTTATTAACTCCTTCGATCGCTATTTCGATGAAGATTTCCGAGAAATCCGCGACGAGATCGAGGAGATCAAGAGAGCTTTATGGGAAAATAATAGCGATCTTGACCGGGAACATTACTACATCGGAACCGAACCATCGATCGCCGATCTGGAAGATATCGTCGAATCCCTGCCGATCGCCGTCTGGAGTCGAAACGCCAATCAACCGATGACAGATAACGATCTAAAACCCTCGGAATGGAAAAACTGGCCCGATAAGATCAAAGAATTACGCAGAAACAAGCGAAAAATCGCCCTTTTCTGGGACGATCTATACCCCAAACCCTCCCCGAGACCGAGACCTCTAAACACGAGAGTGGTGGAATCCAATGGCCAATAAACCAGTTACCGAAGCAGAAGACCTTCTCATCTATCGGGGTTTGACCCTGAGCGCCGATAGTTTACCCACACCCGAAGAACAAAGAAAACACCTCGATCGCATCCCACCGCCCCCCCCTTGGCGCAGTTTTAGCCTGTCCCCGGAAGAATGGACAAAAGCGGCAAAATCGCAGAAAATACCGCCCGAACAGGGAAAAATCGACCCTAGGGCTTTAGGATTCTTCGTGGATAAGAAATCGAAAGCGGTGGAATTGGTGAATGCTGCCCTCTGCTTGCGTCGTCCCCTACTGATCGAGGGCAACCCCGGCGCCGGCAAGACTTCCCTGGCCTACGCAGTTGCCCTGGAATTGGGACTACCCGGCCCCTACCGTTGGTCGATCGTTTCCCGCACCACCCTTAAAGAGGGTCTTTATGCCTACGATGCGATCGGACGGTTACAGGAAGCTTCCCTACAAAGACAGAAAGTGGGAGAGGGGGGAAAGTACGAGGAACCAGATATCGGCAGCTATCTAAGATTAGGTCCCATGGGGATGGCTTTTTATCGATCCCGTCCAGGACGACCGGCGGTGCTGCTAATTGATGAGATCGATAAAAGCGACATCGATATGCCTAACGATCTCCTCCATATTTTCGAGGAGGGATTTTTTGAAATCCCGGAACTGACACGATTAAAAACCGGCGACCAATCCGTTCTTCCCTATCGCGGTCAACAGGACGACAGCGAGGAAAAAATCCCGATCGCTCGAGGTTGTGTGTCTTGTCAGGAGTTCCCCCTAGTATTCATGACCAGTAACGAGGCCCGGGAGTTTCCCCCTGCTTTCCTGCGTCGATGTTTGCGTTTAAGACTCGAACAACCCGACAACGAGGATGATTTCTATCGGATACTAGAGAAACGTTTCCCCCCGGAGAGCCTAAATCAATTGGACGAACCGGCCAGAAATCTGATCCGGAAATTTCTCGATCGAATCAAACGCAAAGACAAACTAGCCACCGATCAACTGCTCAACGCGGTCTATCTGTTACTACAGGGAAACGACCTCACCGACCCCGATAGCAAGCTGCTAGACACCATCTTTAAATCCTTGCAAGGGTAGGGGGAGAGATGGAAGGGAAAAAAGCCATCTGGTGGGAAGACGAGAGGGAAATGGCAGAACTGATCTGGTGCGCTGCTTACCTCGATCGAATTATCGCGCCTTGGTTGATCGAGCAGCCTGAACATTCGGAAGCAACCTCATCTAATGATCAGGAGGATAACCGGTCATCCGGCAGCGGTGAAAAAACCCCTCCCCCCGGAGCGATCGAGTCAACGATTCCCGTTGCCTATCCCGAAACCATCGATCGCCCGATGCAGACCTCCCGGAAGCGCGATTCGGTCGAGAGCGATCGTTCTTCTCCCGTTCGCGTCCCCGATCCCTTTCCGATACCCGAACCCACCGCCATCAGTAAGGCAATTCTCCCCCTAGCGCGTCGCGTGCCTGGATTACGGGCCGACGAGTTGGATATCGAGGTTACGGTGGAACGGACGGCCGAAGCGGGGGGATTACCGATGCTCGCTTTCCGACCCCCCCTAGAACGTTGGTTAGAGGTTCACCTGTTGATCGATCGCTCTCCCCCGATGGAATTTTGGGGAGATCTAGCGGGGGGAATGACTACTCTCTTCCGTTGGCAAGGCTTTTTTCGGGACGTGCGGGTTTGGTGGTTCGAGACCGGTGAAAATGAAGCTCGTTTGCTTTCCGGTGCGGGGCAAATCGAACGGAACCCTCGCAGTCTGGTTGCACCCTCCGGAAACCGACTTTTTATTGTCCTAACCGATACTTTGGGGAAAGCTTGGCGATCGGGGTCTGCCTTCGCCACCCTAGCGGATCTGGGCAAAGAACACCCCGTCACCATCGCTCACATTTTCCCGCAGGAGCTATGGCAACGAACCGCTTTAGAGGGAGCAATCCTCCGGCCTTTGATTGCACCGGGTCCCGCTTCTGCCAATGCAATACTGCAAGTGGGGGAAAGACTCCGCACGAAGCAGATTCTCTATCGGTTCCCTATTTTCAATCTATCCCCCGCTCACTTTGCAACCTGGGCGAAATTTATCGCTGGGAGCGGTGGTAACTCGATTCAGGGGGTTTTAATGGGAGCAACCACTGCGGGGGTGAATATGGGTGAAACCGGAGAAGAAGAGGCAGCCGCTCTGGAAGCGGAATCCCCGGAAGAGTTATTGAGAGGCTTTTTAATCGATGCCAGTCCCTTGGCCCGAGAACTGGCTAAAGTGCTGGCGGCCGTTCCCCTGATTCCTCCGGTGATGCGATTGGCACAGCGGCGATTTTTACCCGATAGTAAACATTGGCATCTAGCGGAGGTCTTTTTTAGCGGACTGGTCGAAAAATCTACCTTTAGTCCGGAGGGAGCGACGGTTCCGGATGCTTGGTACGATTTTTACCCTGGTATTCGTCAGCTACTGTTGGCAGATAGTGCCAACCGGCGCACGATCGATATTTGGCGCGGCATCGGCGATTATATTCGCGACCATTACGGCGAATTTCGCGATTTTTCGGCTCTAATCCCCAATCCACAGGGTTCTCTAGCGGATGCAGTCAGCGATCGCTCTCTCTATTTCGCTGAGGTGGACGCGGCTGTTCTCCGCACTTGGGGGGGAGAGTACGCCGATATCGCCCAAAACATCGAGGAGAGAGTGAGGCAGCGAAAACAGGAAATCTTGACCCCGGAAAAACTCCTAAAATTCCCCTTCGAGACCCTATACGTCGATAAACGGGGAGAAATTACCAAAAGAGAATCCCGGGAGGCCTACTACTACCAAGAACCCCTAGGGGAGGGCATCGAACCCCTGACTATGGTTGCTATCCCGGGGGGCGAATTCCTGATGGGTTCACCGCAAGACGAGAAAGATAGTTTTGGTGATGAACGCCCTCAACATGAGGTTACTGTCTCCAACTTTTTCATGGGTAAATATCCCATCACCCAAGCTCAGTGGAAAGCGATCGCCTCTCGCACGGATTTAAAAGTAGAAAAAGACCTTGATCTCAACCCGGCCCATTTTAAAGACCGTCCCGATAGCGATCGCCGTCCCGTGGAACGAGTCAACTGGTACGATGCGATCGAATTCTGTGCGAGATTATCAAAACTAAAGGAGGGAAGGGAATACCGACTACCGAGTGAAGCGGAATGGGAATACGCTTGTCGTGCTGGAACCACCACCCCATTTTACTTTGGGGAAACCATTACGGGGGAATTGGCCAACTACAATGCCAGCTATACCTACGCAGAAGAAGCGAAGGGAGAATATCGAGAAGAAACGACTCCCGTGGGACAATTTCCCCCCAATGCCTTCGGACTGTACGATATGCACGGCAATGTCCGCGAGTGGTGCGCCGATACTTGGCACGATAATTATGATGGTGCGCCGACGGATGGCAGTGCCTGGACAGAAAAGGGGAATGATTATCGTTCTCCTCTGCGGGGCGGTTCCTGGGGCTACCTTCCTAATTACTGCCGTTCCGCGATTCGCAGCCTCAACTACCGCCGCGACATCCGCCTCTACTATGACGGTTTTCGGGTAGTCTGCGTATTCGGGAGGACCCTGTAACCCTTTTCCCCTTTTTTTCCCTTTTTTCCCTCATTCCCTTTTTTGGAATTTTTTTGGGCAGGCTATAGTGCAAGTGTATTGGTTTAGGGGGTCAATTACCTGGGGGGTTTGATCCCCCCTGCCCCCCTTGATAAGGGGGGTTTGATCCCCCCTGCCCCCCTTGATAAGGGGGGTTTGAT
>NZ_JBLZRT010000080.1:0-27961 GCF_048564745.1 Microcystis sp. | reverse complement strand
TGGGGTGTGGGGTGTAGGGTGTGGGGTGTGGGGTGTGGGGAGAATAAATAAAAATAATCTCCTGACTACTGATAACTGATAACTGATAACTGATAACTGATAACTGATAACTGATAACTGATAACTGATAACCGATAACTGTCTCCCGTCTCCTGACAAGGCCAATTAACCGAATCTACCGGCTACATAATCGCGAGTTTGTTGATTAACTGCATCGGTGAAAATTTTCTGGGTGGCATCACATTCCACCAAACGACCGACACGGGTTTCATCGGCATTAAAAAAGGCCGTGCGATCGGATACCCTAGAGGCCTGTTGCATATTATGGGTGACAATGACGATCGTGTATTGTTGCTTCAACTCATGGATTAATTCCTCGACTTTGAGGGTAGAAAGGGGGTCTAAAGCAGAACAAGGTTCATCCATTAATAATACTTTTGGTTTTACCGCCAAAGCGCGAGCAATACACAATCTTTGTTGTTGTCCTCCCGATAATCCTAAAGCAGATTTATTCAACAGATCTTTAACTTCATTCCAAAGAGCAGCTCCTTTTAAAGCTGATTCCACAATCCCATCTAATTCACTGCGACTAGCGGAACGATAAATTCTAATACCGTAGGCAATATTATCGTAAATAGTAGCGGGAAAAGGGTTAGGGCGCTGAAACACCATACCCACCTGTCGCCTTAAGGTATGAAGGTTAACTTTGGGGGCGTAGATATCTTGACCAAAAAACCTAACTTTGCCCTTAACTGTCACTTGCCCCTCTAATTCCCCGATGCGATTGAGGGCTTTTAAGAGAGTGGATTTACCACAACCAGAGGGGCCGATCATGGCGGTTACTTGCTTTTGCGGGATTTCTAAAGAAACCCCTTCTAGTGCTTTTTTGCTACCGTAGAAAAAGCTAAGATTTTCGACTTCGATCGCCGAATTAGCTAGAGAAGTAGGACTGTTCATGAGAGAGGAATCGATCATAAGAAAAATGCTTAATTTGAGCGTTTACGAGTGACAAAACGGGAGATAAGGCTAGTAATTAAAACTAAGATAATTAGGACTAAAGAAGCTGTCCAAGCCAAGGAATTTTGTTCAGGAAAGGGGGAACTAGCATAGTTATAAATCAACACCGTTAAAGCCGGTGTGGGCGACCAAAGACTTTCTTGCCAAAATTGACTAAATAAAGCCGTAAACATTAAGGGGGCGGTTTCTCCAGCGGCCCGGGCCACCGCTAATAATATCCCGGTCATAATCGGTGCGATCGCTGCTGGCAGGACAATGCGAAATACCGTATCGAAACGGGAACCCCCCAAAGCGGAGGAACCGAGACGGTAGGACATGGGTATTAGTTTTAGTGCCTCTTCCGTGGTTAAAGCGATGATCGGCAACATGATCACCCCCAAAGCAAAAGCCCCCGCCACGGCGGAAAATTGTTTGGTAGTTAAGACCAAAACCCCGAAGGAAAACACCCCGACGATAACGGAAGGGGTACTACTCAACACCACGATCGCGAAGCGCAGAATACCGCCAATTTTGGAACCCCGAGCGAATTCCGAGAGGAAAACCCCGGTGAGAATCCCCAGAGGTATGCTGCCTAAAGCCGCTAAACCGACCATAGTTAAAGTCCCCACGATCGCATTAGCAAAACCATTGGGAACACTGGGATCGGAGCCAACTGGGGCGGGTAAAGAGGTGAAAACTTGCCAATTGAATCCGGGTAAACCTTCTTTGACAATTTGAAAGAGGATAGCGAATAAAGGCAGAATGGCGATAGCACTAAGAGCGATCGCTAAACCCGTGAGACCGTTGGTAAAAAAATGTCGCCACGGTGACAGGGGTTGCTGTAAATCTTCTTCAGGAAAAGCTCCTTGGCTCATAAAATTAACGATTGCGGTTGATAAACTGTACTAATAAAGCCGCTACACTATTGACGGCCAAGGTAATAACAAATAGAATCAAAGCTAGATACATCAAAGCTCCGATGTGGATTTTTTCAAAAGCTTCTGGGAAGGTATTAGCTAGTACAGCAGGAATAGTATAACCGGGGGCCAAGAGGGAGGGACTAATAATCGAGGAGTTACCGATTACCATGGCTACCGCCATAGTTTCCCCTAAAGCACGCCCTAAACCGAGGATAATCGCCCCGATAATACCGGAACTCGCCGCCGGCAACAGCACGCGCCAGATGGTTTCCCAACGAGTCGCCCCTAGGGCCATGGAGGCGCTGCGTAATTCCGGGGGGACGGTAAGCAAGACATCGCGACTGATAGCGGAAATAGTCGGCACGATCATGATGGCCAGGATGACACCGGCGATCAGCATACTTGGTCCCAAAGGTTGGGTATTAAACAAAGGGAACCAAGCAAAATTTTGAAATAACCATTCTTGCAGGGGTTTAAGCACGGGAATTAGCACAAAAATCCCCCATAACCCGATAATTACACTAGGAATCGAGGCGATTAATTCCACTAGAAAACCGATGGGATAACGGATACTTGCTGGTAAATAATTCTCGCTAGTGGTTAAAGCAACGGCGACACTGAGGGGAATAGCTAATAAAAGAGCCAGAATCGAGGAAACAACGGAACCGAAAATAAAGGGTAAACCACCAAATTTGAGGACGTTCACATCCCAAGTGGTTCCCCAGAGAAATCCCCAACCGAATTCATTGATCGCCGGCCGCGCATCCTGAAAAACAATCCAGGCCATCCAGAGCAGAAAAATTAAACCGGAGGCGGCACAAATCCAGACTAGGAGCGTAAAAATGCGATCAAATAAACCCGCAGTGCCGGGGTTTTCGTTAAGATTGGCCGCCGAGACGTCCAAGGACTCGACGGATTCAGAAAAATTAGCCATAAAGTAGAGAGCGATTACCAGTTATCAGTTGTTGAAAACGCAACTGTAGGGGCTGAACATTGTTCAGCCCACAGAAAAGAAATACTTGCAGTTATTAGTTATGGACTTAACCGGTAACTTTTTTCCATTTTACTGGAAAGCGGTGACAATCAAGCCTAAACTAATACAAAAGTATTTAGGTTTGCTGAAAAAGTACGGGCGAAGCATTCGGTTAGAAAATCTCCGGTTTCACCGATAGGTTATTGCCCGAATGCTTCGCCCCTACAGGACGCGGGCCGATGAAGACGCAAGGTTTTCAAAGACGATTCTCTCAAAATTTGCACCTGTTTCGCGAGAAAAGCCACAAAACCCTTACCTTACCTACATTTCACATTTATTCAGCAAACCCTATTTATTTAATTTTGTTAACTTCGGCTAAAACTCTTTGAGTCACCGATTGGGGAATCCGAGTAAATTCCAATTGATTGTTAATACCTTGACCGGTGGTGAGAATCCAAGTTAACAGTCTTTTAATTTCTGCTGCTTTTTTGTTATCAGCATAGTCTTTCGGTACTAATAACCAAGTAATCCCGACGATCGGATAACCACTGCTCGGATCGTCCATATTAGCGGTAAAATCGGCGTTAAATTTGATCCCTTCCATCGCCTTGTTAGCTTGGGCGAGACTGGGTTCGACAAATTGACCGGCTTTATTCTGAACTTTAGCAGTTCTCATGGTTGCCCCTTCATTTTTGCGGGCAAAGGTATCTTGAACGTAACCGATCGAGCCTTCTGTTTGTTTAACCAGGGCCGCCACACCATCATTTTTCGGTCCTTTGAGAACTGTAAAACCCCAGTTGGGTTCTTTGCTGGTTCCCACTTTACTTTTGAAAGAAGGACTAATCGCGCTCAGGTGAGAGGTAAAAATCTCGGTAGTACCGCTACCATCAGCCCTAACCACCACTTTAATGGGTTGGTTGGGCAGTTTCGGATCCACCTGTCTCCAGTTAGTGATCTCGCCACTGAAGATTTTACCCAGGTTAGCCCGGGAAATTTGTAGGTTATTTACCCCAGGCAGATTATAAACCACAGCGACGGCTCCTCCGGCGGTGGGAACCAGCAATAAACCGTTTTTCATCTGGCTTTTTTCGGAAGAGGAAGGAGCGGCATCGGAAGCGCCAAAATCGACGGTTCCGGCGATAAATTGCCGGACACCGGCACCGCTACCGACGGAATTATAGTTAACGGTGACACCAGTGGCGTTTTTATAGTCGGCAAAATAACGCTGGTATAGGGGCGCGGGAAAGGAGGCTCCTGCACCGTTCAGGGTTTGGGCGAGGGTTTCTCCCATCGTCCCTGCTAAGGCCGCTGCCGTGGCGAAGGAGACAGCACACACACGAGTTAGGGTAGCAGTTGAGAATATCATAAGTTTTCCGGTTGAAGAATCCTGCACAATTGGAGAAAGTTGAACTTTCTTCAAGATATAGTTTAAGGCACAAATATTACTTTTAAATCTAGAAATATTGGAGATTTTTTTAGGTTAAGATTGGGTAAAATTTTGGTTAAGTTTAATTTAAAAAATCCACAGCTTTTGGCAACAATTTAGATCGATAAAGACCAAAATCTATTGTATCTATGGATGAAATCTTAATTTTAACCATCTGTTGGGGAGAAATTGCCCGGACAAAGCTTTTTATCTAGGATTTGCTGAATAATGGTAAAACCCTTTTAATACCAATTCTCCAAAGTCTGACTACAGAAGTTTAATCCCCCTAAATCCCCCTTAAAAAGGGTGACTTAAATTCGATGTGTAGTTTTCATTTAGAGAAATAGTATAAGTAGGTAAGCGTTAAAAATTATCAGACACCCCCCTTATCAAGGAGGGCAGGGGGGATCTGACAACTTTTAACGCCTACCTACTTAGCTACCTTTTTAATGTCTCATCGCTTCTATTATTTTCATGGTTTCGACGCTGACAGTACAGACTCTTTGTAGTAAGTCAATTACTGTTTCTTTATAATCGGCAAAGCGATAATTATTAAATCTTTCGGCGATGGTTTGATCTTTGGGTTTCTTTTCCTTATATTGATCTAATATCCATTCTAGGGCCGAACGATTACCGAGTTTATATTCCCAAGCAATTTTGGGAATATCTTGTAGGAAAGTGACATCATCAAGGTTGATAGAATTTTTTTCTCGGTCAGCTTTTAGTTTAGGTTTCGGTTTGAGGTTATTATTAGTATCAATGCGGGTTAGTGGGTAGGGTGCGACGGTTTCATATTTGATATGTAATTCCATTAGTTTGCTTCCCCATTCTACCCATTGAGAGAAGTTATCATAAAAGGGAAGTCGCGGAAATTCTCGCTTGAGATTTAATTCGTATTTACTGCGATATTCCGGGTAGTGAAGGACTGCATAAGTGTAGTGGAAGATGTGGAGTTTGGTGATGGTTTTATCGTTGTAATGGTTTTGGAATTGCTGCAATCCCCAATCGGTGATATTATCGATGCGGTTTCCTTCTTTGTCGTAGTAGTAAAGAGGGAGACATTGAGAGTCACCTGTTAAATGTAAATCAAAAATTTGATTACTTGAGAGAACTGTAAATGCTTTTTGTCCAGAAGAATAAATAATAACTATGTTTTGAGAATTTATATCAGGAAAGATTTTTGGGAGTTGATATTGCATTTCATTAACACATTTATCCCAGTAAATATATTTTGAAACAAAACTTCTATATAGAGATGGTAATATGCAATTCTCATCAAAACTTATTTTACTATTATTTGTTAATTGTTTTTTTAAGTCTCTCGTCCACTTAATCTCAGTTGATAATTTTTCCTCTAAAACATTTGATGTTTTTGATATTTTTCCTAGTTGTCTATTATAAATTTCTAGAAAATAAGACATTTTACGAGATAAGTTTTTGTCAGAATAATCATATACCCATTCATCTCGATTGGTTACTACACCCAATGAAAATAGTTTGAAAACTGCCATTTCTTCTGCGCCAGATTTGGCTAGTTTAGTATTCTTATTTACCAATGGTATCAGACAATCGAAATCATTATCTGATTGTTCAATCCAATTATGCTTTTTATCTGGGATGATATGCTCGAAATCAAGCTGATTAAGTTTTGTGGATGACAAAAACTCTAATTTTTGCGCTGCTGTATCCAATTCAGGACGGCGAGTATATAAAATTTGACAAGGAAGATTATTACTTTCTCGCTTCACCATCAAACTAATCGTCACCCCCGTCTGAATACCGAAAACATTATGAGTTGTCCCTGAAAGTTTAGGATTTTTCCTGACATTACCACCTAAATCAATGATATAAATTTCACTAAACTCATTCTCTACTACTTTTCTAAAACCGTCAAATGTCCTCGCATCGATAAAAGAAGAGTTAGTAATAAAAGCTATTATACCATTTTCACCTAACCTATCTGTAGCCCAACGAAAGAAGCGAGAATACATATCATATAGCTTTGTCTTCTGCGCTGTACTCTCTTCGATGTAAGTATCCTTAATGCGCTTATCAATAGCAGGATACTTCCGATTTTTATTATTGTCATTCTCATTTTGCTGATTAGCATTATAAGGAGGATTCCCAATAATTACAGAAATATTGCGGTCATTTTGATTTTGAATCCGTTGGGTATTCTCCACCGACATGGCAAACAAATCCATCTGCTTGAGATGAAAAGCAGCATGGTCCAGGGTATCCACAAAACAAATATGCTCAAACTCCTCATACTCACCCATCTTCTGCTTGTAGGTGAACTCAATATTCAAATTCGCAATATAATAAGGCAGAATTGCCACCTCATTACAGTGCATCTCATGCTTATACTTGTACCGTAACTTATCCTTCGGTAAATACTCAATCAACTCCGTCACAAAAGTTCCTGTCCCCGTCGCCGGATCTAAAATTTCTACTCCTGGATCCGCCAACAACTTACCAAAATGCTTATGTACTAAATAATCGACACTTTCAATCATAAAACGGACAATTTCATTGGGTGTATAGACAATTCCCAACCGGTCTGCCGCTTTCGGATTGTATGCTTTATAAAAATTCTCATAAATCGCCTTGAGAAACTTCTGCTTTTCGTGGTGGTTATAAATATTCGCCGCCGTCCGCCGAATTACCGCATAATAACGTTCAATAGTCCCTAAAGTATTGCGCTTAGTATTACCAGTAAAGAAAGTTTCAATCACTCCCTGTAATTCCCTAGCGATATTATTTTCCCGGTGAAATTGGGACTCATTAAAAATATTGATAAAAATATCCTCTGTCAGGATGTGCTGAATAATCATCTCTCGCACATCTTCCAGACTAATTTCTGGATTGATTGACTTGCGACAAATCTCTAAAAAATTGTCCCGCGCTGTCACAAAATTCCGATTCGTCTCCGACTGCAACGCAATTAAATCCCGCAACGCTTCTAAAATTGTTGGTAAATCTTCCTTAAAACTATCAATTGCCTCTCGAAAATCCTCAACCTCCGGACGTACATAATTAATAAAAGCATTAATAATCCCATCCAAAGCCTCATCATCGCGCATCGAGACGCGCAGTCTTTCCTCTCCTCCTTGAATTAAAACCGCCGTCTGGGAATCTTCAAATAAAATATTGTCATTAGGGTAGCCTTTCGCTAACTTTTTCTCAATTTCTTCGTCTAAATTATCGTATTGATCCTTACTTTCCCAATATCCCCAATCTAACCGTAAAGCATCCTTAACCGTCCCGTCAGGATAGACAACTTTTCCCGACTTAGTGCGATAATCCAACTCCGGAATTAACAAAAAATCCCGCGCCTTGCAATAGTCATTTAACAAATTCTGAAAAGCGACTCTAATCGAAGTTTCCTTGCGACTGCCGCCATATTGGACAATCTTCTCAACTTCCGCCTGATACTGGCTGATTAATAATCTAGACATGGGCTTAGAGGAGGTAAATTAAGTAGTTATAATCAAATAGAAGATAGATTTTGGACTCTGATCCCCCCTGCCCCCCTTGATAAGGGGGGTGCCGATAGGCGGGGGGATCTACCCTTGATAAGGGGGGTGCCGATAGGCGGGGGGATCTACCCTTATTAAGGGGGGTGCCGATAGGCGGGGGGAGCTCCCCTTGATAAGGGGGGTGCCGCTAGGCGGGGGGATCTACCCTTGTTACGGGGGGTGCCGATAGGCGGGGGGATCTCCCCTTGATCAGGGGGGTGCCGATAGGCGGGGGGATCTACCCTTGATTGTCTTTAATCGGGATGACAGGATTCGAACCTGCGGCCCCTTCGTCCCGAACGAAGTGCGCTACCAAGCTGCGCTACATCCCGAAAATTTTCAGCTAAATCATCATAGCATATTCGGCCTTGAGTGGGTCGAGACTTGCTAGGATATTACAGATATAGGCAAAAATTATCGGAGTAGTTCAGGCGTGACGGTAAAACCAGAGTGGTTACGGGTAAAAGCACCGCAATGGCAGCGAGTCGGCAGTGTTAAGGAAGTTTTACGCGATTTAGGCTTAAATACCGTTTGTGAGGAGGCTTCCTGCCCCAATATCGGCGAATGTTTCCACGCGGGGACGGCTACCTTTTTAATTATGGGTCCTGCTTGCACTCGTGCCTGTCCTTACTGTGACATCGATTTTGAGAAAAAACCCCAACCTTTAGACTCCACGGAACCCCAGCGACTAGCGGCAGCCGTGCAACGTCTCGATCTTAATCATGTAGTGATCACTTCTGTCAATCGCGATGATTTGGCTGATGGGGGTGCTAGTCAATTTGTCCGTTGTATCGAGGAAATTCGCCGCATTTCCCCAAAAACCACCATCGAAGTGCTGATTCCCGATCTTTGTGGCAATTGGCAGGCTTTAGCTTTGATTCTTGCCGCTAAACCTGAAGTTTTAAACCACAATACCGAAACTGTTCCCCGTCTCTATCGTCGTGTGCGTCCCCAGGGGGATTACCAGCGTTCCCTAGAATTATTGCAGCGCGCTCGCGCCATTGTTCCCGCTACCTACACAAAATCGGGCATTATGGTGGGATTGGGGGAAACCGACGAGGAAGTGCGGCAAGTAATGCGCGATTTACGGGCCGTCGATTGTGATATTCTCACCATCGGGCAGTATCTGCAACCATCGCCAAAACATCTCGGTGTACAGGAATTTATCACCCCCGAACAGTTCCAAGCTTGGCGCGAATACGGTGAGTCTCTGGGATTTTTACAAATTGTTGCGAGTCCCTTGACAAGAAGCTCTTATCATGCCGAACAAGTCAGAGCCTTAATGAATTTGTACCCGCGAGAGTCTTGAGATGGGGCAGCAATTGCTCAAAAGCTCGTCCTCGGTGGCTAATTTTTCTTTTTAATTCGGGAGACATTTCCGCAAAGGTTAAAGCGTATTCGGGGACATAAAAAATCGGATCGTAACCAAAACCACCTTTACCCTTAGGACTGGTGAGAATTTCTCCCGTACAGATTCCTGTGGCGCTCAAGGCAATCTCACCATCGGGACGGGCGATCGCAATTACACAGACAAAACGGGCCGAGCGATCCTGATTATCTCCTAATTCTCTGACTAGGCGATCGATTCTTTCTCGATCATTTTTACCATAGCGGGCCGAGTAAATCCCCGGGGCATTTCCTAACCCGGTTACTTCCAATCCCGAATCATCGGCGATCGACCATTCTCCCAATGTTAGGGCAATTTGAGCAGCTTTTAAATAGGCATTTTCAGCAAAAGTCGCCCCTGTTTCCTCTATCTCTAAATAATCGGGTTTTAACTGCAATTCTAGGTCGATATCGGTTAAGTATTCCCCTATCTCTGCTAATTTACCCGGGTTACTCGTGGCTAGAATTAATTTTTTCATTGGCATTTTATCTCAGTGATCAGTTATTTTAAGTAGGTGGGTGGAATTAAATATAAAATGAACGTAGGTTGGGCTTCGGCCGTGAGCTCAGCCGAACGGTTGAAGCATGAAACCCAACGCCCGCATGGGTTACGCTACCGCTAACCCATCCTACAAATAATTGTGCCTACCTACTTAACCGTCAGGAGCCGGTCGTCGAGAGTCAGACTTCAGGAGTTAGTATTCAGGAGACAGGAGATTATTTTTATTTATTCTCCCTTCTCTCTTCTCCCCAATTCATAATTCATAATTCATAATTTATAATTCCTAGTCCCTAACCCCCGATAATCCCGCTAACATTTGAGCGTAGGGAGTTTCGTGGAGGTGGGCCTTATTGACAGCACCAAAAAGGGTTAATTTGTCGATAATTACCGATTTCATCGCGGAAATTGCCTCTCCTGCGATCTCTAATAAATCCTTATCCTCTGGCCCACAAATTTCCCGTTTCAGGGACTGCATATAGGCTTGACGCACTTCTGTATTAACATTAAATTTGCAGACTCCTAACTGGATCGATCGCCCGATCATTTCTGGGGGTAAACCGGAAGCACCGTGTAAAACTAGGGGAATAGACAGAAGTTGTCGAATCCGGTCCAGGCGATCGAAATCGAGACGGGGCGGACTTTTGTACTCGCCATGGACATTACCGATAGTTACGGCCAGAGAATCCACTCCCGTTGCCTGCACAAATTGCACTGCTTGCTCAGGATCTGTCATTTTAGCCTCTTTTTCGGCAATAGTTAACCCGTCCTCAGTGCCACTAATTCGGCCGATTTCTGCCTCCACCACAGCCCCGTATTCGTGAGCTAAACGAGTCATTTCTTTGGTAAAAGCGAGATTATCTTGGTAGGGAAGATGAGAGCCATCGGCCATAATTGAGGTCATCCCCGCTTCTAGGGCCTCGTAGATATCGCTGGCTTTAGTGCTATGGTCAAGATGGACCGAGATAGGAACCTTGGCCGAGCGAGCGGCCTCTAAACAGAGAGCGACGAGGGTAGAACTGCCATAACGCAAAGCACTGGGGTGAATTTGCAACATAGCGGGACTACGGCAATCCTCGGCGGCACTAATCACCGCTTTGACCCCTTCTAGGTTATAAACATTAAAAGCTCCGATCGCATAGATATTTTTGCGAGCGGTTTCGAGGAGTTCCTGAGTAGAAGCGAGCATAATATGGAAAATAACCATTGATACTGCCCAATTTTACCCTAATTAGGGCTGGCTTCTAGAGGACAAATAAAAGGGCAGCGAGTGTCAAAATCGCTACAATAATACATAAAATCCTAATTGTGAGGAAAGCCTATCGATACCATCTTCGGCAATACCCAGGGACTAAAAGCTAGTCAGATGAAACAGCTACAAAGGCTGTACCATGAACGCTTGCCTATTGATACTCTCACCACCCCAGAATTCGCCCAAAGACTGGCGGCCATCAGTACCGATATCCATCAACCCCTCTGCACCTATATCAACCGTCGCGGCCAGGTAATTCGTGTGGGAGTGGGAACCCCCCGACAAACCCAATTTTCTCTCTTGGAACTACCCCGCTACGGTTCCGAACGTCTTTGCGGAATTCGTTGTATCGCCACGGAACTCAAGCAGGAACCGCCAAAAGAATCCAGTTTAACCGCCATGGCTCTGCAAAGATTAGACGCACTGGTGATCTTAACCCTAACCGGCACAGGCATGATCCGTCGCGGTGGTGGGGCGACCGGTTATGTGGAGCAAGTCTATCTGGCGCATCTCATACCACAAAGTCAAACAAATGTCAATAGTAATATATACTGGTCTGTCTCCCCGCCCTTAAATCTAGAGGATTTAAGCAAACAGGACTTTTTAGAGTTAGTGGAAGGACTAGAGGCGGAGTTTCAGCGCGAATTTACCGCTATAACCGTTGATACAGCCGAAGATCGGGTGCTATTGGTTGGTTTAATCACCGACAATATGAGCGATCGCCAGTTCGAGGACGGTTTAAGCGAATTAGAACGTTTAGTTGATACCGCCGGGGGCAAAGTTTTGCAAGTCACCCGACAAAAACGGGATCATCCCCATCCTCAAACAGTGATCGGTTCGGGAAAAGTGGCAGAAATCGCCCTACAGGTGCAAACTTCGGGGGCTAATTTAGTTGTATTCAATCGGGATCTTTCTCCCGCCCAAATTCGCAATCTAGAGAACCAAATCGGGGTGAGAGTGGTCGATCGCACCGAGGTGATCCTGGACATTTTCGCCCAACGGGCCCAATCCCAAGCGGGTAAACTACAGGTAGAATTAGCCCAATTAGAATACACTTTACCCCGTCTCACCGGGCGCGGATTAGCCATGTCGAGATTAGGGGGAGGAATTGGCACTCGCGGACCGGGGGAGACAAAATTAGAAACAGAACGCCGAACTATTCAACGTCGTTTATCCCGTCTCCAGGATGAGGTGGATCAACTGCAAGCTCATCGTTCCCGTTTACGCAAACAACGGCAAAAACAAGATGTAGCCAGTGTGGCGATCGTCGGTTACACCAATGCGGGAAAATCTACTTTAATTAATGCTCTCACCGCTGCCGAAGTGTATACCGCCGATCAACTGTTTGCTACCCTCGATCCCACTACCCGACGCTTAACTATTACCGATCCCCTTACCCAAACATCTCACCCCCTCTTACTAACCGATACGGTGGGTTTTATCCATGAATTACCCCCCTCGCTGGTGGATGCTTTTCGGGCAACTTTGGAGGAAGTAACGGAAGCAGACGCCTTACTCCATCTGGTGGATCTCTCCCATCCAGCTTGGGAAAGTCAGATTGCCTCGGTATTAAAAATCCTCTCAGAGATGCCGATTCAAACCGGTCCGATGTTAATGGTGTTTAATAAGTTGGATCAGGTAAAAAGCGATGATTTAGAAATAGCTAAGGAAAAATATCCCCAAGCTGTTTTTATCTCGGCTATTCGTCGGCTAGGATTGGAAACTTTAAAACAAAAGTTAATCGATTTAACCGCTTAAGTATAGCAGTAAGCTGTCAGTATTCAGGAGACAGGAGTTAGGAGTCAGTATTCAGGAATTAGGAGAGGAGGCGGTCGGCAGGGGGCAGCTTTTTTCTCCCCACTTCATAATTTATAATTTATAATTCATAATTCATAATTCATAATTCCCACTGATAACTCAGGAACTATGCAAACAATCTTTCAGCGCGTAGGCTACCTGTTGTTGTTCCTCGAAGCTTAAATCGGGGAACATAGGTAAAGATAACACTTTTTCACTGGCCAATTCAGCCACGGGTAAATCACCTTTTTTATAGCCTAAATACTGATAAACCGGCTGTAAATGTAGGGGAATCGGATAATAAACCATGGATAGGACATCTTTTTCCTGCAAAGCCGCCCGCATTTGGTCACGATTTTCCGTTAGGATTGTGTACTGATTCCAAACGTGCTTACCTCCGGCTAAAGCGGCAGGTAAAGTGATATTAGGCAAAGGTTGCAGTAATTCCCGATAACGTTGGGCAATCTCGATCCGTTGATTATTCCAAAAATCGAGATATTTCAGCTTAATTTGCAAAATAACCGCTTGAACGGCATCTAAGCGGCTATTCACCCCAATTACCTCATGAAAATAACGCACCTTGCTGCCGTGTTCTTTAATCATGCGAATTTGTGCCGCTAACTCGGGGTTATTGGTGGTAATTGCGCCACCATCGCCACAACCGCCCAAATTTTTGGTGGGAAAGAAGCTAAAACAGCCAATATCGCCGATACTCCCCACTTTCTGCCCATGCCATTCTGCTCCCGTTGCTTGCGCGCAATCCTCAATCACCAATAAATTATGAGAACGAGCGAAATTTACCACCTCAGACATATTGACAGATTGCCCAAAAAGGTGTACGGGGATAATCGCTTTAGTCTGGGGAGTAAGCGCTTTTTCCAACAGTGCCACATCGAGGTTAAAAGTATTAATATCGATATCGACAAAAACCGGCACTGCCCCGACTAAATTAATCGCTTCGGCGGTGGCAATAAACGAAAAAGTGGAAGTGATGACTTCATCCCCCGCTTGAATACCGAGAGCGCGCAGTGCCAGATAAAGGGCATCGGTTCCCGAATTACAGGCGACACAATCGCTAACACCATGATAGAGGGCAAATTGTCGTTCTAATTCGCTCACAGCTTCGCCACCAATATAGCGCCCAGAACGGAGGATTTCTAAAACGGCATGGTTAGCTTCTTCGCTGATGACTTGGTATTGACGGGATAAATCGACGGGGGGAATTGTACTCACGCGCTTTCACTCAAATTAGAGACTAATCGGGATTTGTCGGGGAAAAAAAGGAATAATTAGTCAAAAATAATTATAAACTTGCTATTTATAGATGAAGTGTCCTTTTAATTTGTTTCTTTTATTTTTATGGATGGATTAGTAGAACTAAATCTGGTGGATTTGGGTTGGGCTTTGGGGATGATGGGTATTTGTTTACTCCTCTCCCGTTGGTCAAATTTAGCCCTAGAGGGCCAATTATTATTGGCGACCGGTCGATCGATCCTGCAATTATTAGTGGTAGGCTACGTTATCGCCGTTATTTTTTCCTTGGATAATCCTCTAGCCGTGCTGGGGATTTTGGCAGTAATGATGACTATTGCGACTATTGTTGCTAAAAATCGCATTGATAGCCGGGATAAAGGCTTATTACCCCTAGTTTTCGGCTCTTTATTGATTAGTAGCTGTCTAACTTTAGGTTATGCGATCGCTTTAATTATTCAACCAGAACAATGGTACTCACCCCAATACTTGATTCCCTTGACGGGAATGGTGTTAGGCAATGCCATGAACAGTGCCTCTTTAGCTGGGGAAAGATTAAGCAGTGCGATTAAAAGTCACCGTTTAGAAATCGAAACCCATCTTTGTTTGGGGGCAACCCCTCAACAAGCGATCGCAGATTATCAAAAAGCAGCGATTCGAGCTAGTTTAATCCCCACCCTCAATCAGATGATGGTGGTGGGTTTAGTCAGTTTACCCGGAATGTTCACCGGACAGGTATTGGCAGGAAGTGAACCTTTAAACGCCGCTTCCTACCAGATACTGATCCTGTTTATGATTGCCCTAGCCAACCTAATCACCGCACAATTGGTGACAGAGGGAATCTATCGGCGCTTTTTCAGTGAGAATTTATCACTGCTCAGTTAACTAATTTAGCTTTTCCACTTGCTGGCGACGACTTCAGCGAGATCAACCACCCGTTGGGAGTAACCCCATTCGTTATCGTACCAAGCGATAACTTTCACCATATCGCCACCCATCACCATGGTGAGACTAGCATCAATGATCGAGGAGGCATCAACACCGCGATAATCAGAGGAAACGAGAGGTAAATCATTATATTCGAGAATTCCTTTCAAAGAATTTTCCGAAGCTTCTTTGAGGACTTCGTTTACCTGTTCCGCGATCGTGCTTTTTTCCACTTGCGCCACTAAATCCACCACAGAAACGTTAGGAGTGGGTACACGCAGAGCGATACCGTTAAGTTTCCCTTTCATTGCGGGGATAACTAAGGCTACAGCTTTAGCGGCGCCAGTGGAGGTGGGAACGATGTTAACGGCTGCCGCGCGAGCGCGACGCAGATCCCGGTGACTAGCATCAAGAATGCGTTGATCACCAGTGTAACTGTGGGTGGTGGTCATCGTCCCTTTAATTATGCCGAAGTTTTCGTGAATCACTTTGACGACAGGAGCAAGACAGTTGGTGGTACAACTGGCATTACTGATGACGTTGTATTTATCGTGTTCGTATTCGTGGGCGTTGACACCGACGACATAGGTTCCCACACCCGAACCTTTACCCGGTGCGGTAATGAGGACTTTTTTAGCTCCTGCGACAATATGCTTAGAAGCGCCCTCTTCATCTACGAAAACACCAGTAGCTTCGATCACTAAATCTACACCCCATTCTGCCCAGGGCAGATTGAGGGGATTGCGATCGGAATAACATTTAATGGTTTTACCGTTAACAATTAAAGAATTATCATCGGCATCGATATTAGCGTTAAGTTTGCCTAACATCGAGTCATATTTGAGCAGGTGAGCGTTACTCCGGGGATCGGATGTATCATTGATCCCCACTACCTCCAAGCCACTATCAGTCCGTCCTAACCAACATCTTAGGAAATTACGTCCAATCCGTCCGAAACCATTGATCGCTACTCTAATCACTGCTGCTTGCCCTCTACCTTTTAGTGCAATACATAAAAAAATAATTAATGTTCCCAATCATACCTTAAAGGTTGAACTTTACGATCCTGATCGAAAATAATTTATTAGCTCACCAATCCTATCGGGTTTAAATGAGAAAATTTGATTGATTAAAGCGATTTAAAGCCAAAATGAGCCTAAATAACCGCTAAAAAATTCTCATAACCCCATTCCCTCTTTAGCTGTCCGCCTTTTCGGTGATCAGATGTGAGTTTTCAGTTGACTGATTACTGATCACTTGAATGTCCCCGCTCCTCTTATCCTCAAAAAAAACTCGTTTACTTTTCCGTAAACGAGTTCACTTTCCATGATACGATTAATAGTCCTGTGAATTATTTGGCAACTGCTACCGGTGCTTTGACGGGCTGGGGCTGCAGGTCGCGCAAACTTGGGAAGAGGAAGTGGTTTTCCTCCACATATTGCGCTCCAAACAGTCCTTTTTCAGCCCAGAAATAGCGATCGGTTGTATGCTCGTTACGCTTAACAATCAATAAAGCTGGTGGGCTAATGCCTATAGCTTGAATATACTTACGCGCCGCAGTTACGGGTTTATCCTCGCCACTTTCAATACTATACTGGGGTACAAGTTCAAGTATCTTACGTCCTTCTTGACGACGGCGACTCTTACGTTTCCGTTTTCTGGCCAACCCAATTACCTCCTGTTTTGGCTAATCGTTGTAATGATAGTTACAAAAGCCGTAGCGATTATATCCGTTCTAGACCCAGAAATCAAGTGTCTCTCACAAACCCAATTACAGACAAATTTGACTAGAAGCTAGACTGGGACTATGTTTAAGTTTTTCTGACAAAAACACTCCCCCAAATCCCGATACAAAACTTATTATTCTTAAACTTTTTTTAATATATACCGCGATCCACCCCTAAAATAGTGACCAAACCCTTGTCCTAATTGCTTTTTACTGGCTGCACTCGATCCAAGAGAATCGCCCTTCTCTCCCGTGTAAACTGGGAAATAAAACTCGCAACCCTAGCTTTATCAAGGTTTTCTGATTTTTTACTTTTTACTTTCTTGGTATGCCCTTCTCCTTCCCCTCCCGGACTCCCCTGAGTAATGATTTTATTGCCCTCTGTCAGGCACAGATGGAACTTTTGCGGGAGCAAATGGAAGCGGACAGAAGTGCGGTTTATTTAACTGAACCTTTATCGAGTGATTTAATTCCAGTCGTTGTTTATCCGCCCTTTAATCCCCCTTCTCCCCAAAAAAAGCAGCTTTCCTTACAACCAGGGCAACCGGCGGCCGACTTGTTAACTGCGGTTAAGTTAGAAGATTTATCCCACCTCTGGAGTAATCAGGAGACCGTCAGCGGTCATCGCTTGTTTTTACCCTTAATGTATGAAGAGGGCATGATCGGATTATTGGTGACAACCAGAGAAAAACGACCTTGGCAAAGTTGGGAATTAACCCGGATGGAAAAAATCACCCAAACCCTCGCTTTAGCCTGTGTACTCGATCGCCAATTGGGAGAAGAACGCTATTATCGACAATGGCAACGTCAGCGCCTCGATACCTTTCTCCATCAAATCCGCAATCCCCTTACCGCTTTAAAAACCTTTGGTAAACTTCTACTCAAAAGGCTGTTAGCCGAAGAAGGTGACGATCCCGCCATTACCGGTATATTGAGGGAAAGCGATCGAGTTCGGGACTTAATTGCCGAATTTGAGGGACAAATTCAGCAAGAAAGCGAAAATTACCCCACTGTCGATATTCCTCTCCTGCAAGCGCAATCTTCCCCCACTGCCTTTCTCTTGCCTGCTGGCAGCACTCAGCTAACTCCGATCGATCTCCACGATATTCTCGATCCGCTGCTCCTTTCGGCCGAGGCCGTAGCCAAAGAGAGAAATCTCAGTTTAGAAAGGATTTACGGGGAAGATATACCACTTATTCGGGCTAATATCCCCGGTTTGCGGGAAGTATTCAGTAATTTAATTGATAATGCCCTCAAATATACTGCTGCTGGCGGAAAAGTTACCGTCGAGGTGGAGAATGTTAAGAATAGTGTAGAAATTGTTTTTAAAGACACGGGTTATGGTATACCGAGGAGCGATCAAGAAAGAATTTTTCAACGTCACTACCGGGGGGTGCAAGCGGGGGGAGATATACCCGGGACAGGATTGGGTTTAGCGATCGCCAAAGAATTAATTACCAGCATGGGGGGGACGATTGAATTTATCAGTCCCAATCCTGAGCAAACAAGTTCCCCCTACCCCGGCACGGTTTTTCGGGTTCATATACCAGTTATACCCGATGATAACCTCAGTACAGAAAGTTGATCTGGTCGTAAATTCTGCCGATTGTCCCGATCGGGAGATTCTGGGGGCGATCGGTTAAAATATAAGAAAAATATCATTTTTACTGGTAACTTGGCCCAGAACCCAAGAATTAACAGTAGCTAGAGACAATTAATTAGACACATCTAAGTACCTCTTGCCTTTTGCCCCTTGCATGAGTGCCTATCCTAACCAAAAAGTTAATTTTGTCCTATTACTTAAATTATGCCGACTATCGAACAATTAGAAGCCGCTAATAAGGCTGATGTGTTAGTATATATGCCCTACTATGCTAAGGACAAACATAGTATCCTGCCCTATGCGATCGCTTTGTATCAAGGAGGATCTTTAGAAGGTCGTCGTCGCATAGAAAACAGTGAAGGGATTCCCTTTGTGGCCTCTTGGTATGTATCAAAATTGCCCTCGGAATTGACCCGTTGTCGTTTACAATTTGAAGGACAGGCCGACCTAAGCTATGAGATGACGATTATTAACGCCGAGTTGATCGAATATCTCATCGGTGCAATTAAAACCTTTAAGCAGCTAGGTTCAGCCGACTTTTCGCAGGGATTTTATCGGAAACTGCTGCGATTTGAAGGATAAAAATCGGGATTTTACGGGTTAAAAGGAGCAAATCGTGGCGAAATCAGCCAAATCTATACTTATCTCTTCCCTGGAACCCCTCAGTGGTAAATCGGGAACTGTCGTCGGTTTAGCGCATCTCTTGCGACAAAAAGGACTAGAGATAAGTTACGGCAAACCAGTGGGCAATTGTCCGGGATACGTCGATGGGCAATTGGTCGATGAGGATGTAGAATTTATTCGGCAATTACTAGAATTATCCCCTGAGCAGCTGCGTTTACCGGTGATCTATACGGATATGGATTCCGTTGCTAAACGTTTACAAGGTACAGATAAACAGGACTACGGTAATATTCTTGCCGGCTATCTCGATCGAGTTAACAGTGATATTATCCTCCTCGAAGGGCCGGGGACTCTCTGGGAAGGCAGTATTTTTCAGTTATCGATGGGGGAGATGGCCAAAATTCTCCAGACTCCGATCCTATTGGTGGCCCGCTATAGTTCTCCCCTAATTGCCGAGAGTCTGCTGAAAGCAAGAGAGGAATTAAATAATCAGCTGCTGGGGGTAGTAATTAGCGATATCCCGGCCGATGATTGGGAGGAAGTACAATCTCTCCTGAAACCCTATTTGTCCCGCCAAGGAGTGGAAGTTTTAGGACTGTTACCCGCGAGTAAACTGCTGCGCAGTATTAGTGTTCGGGAAATTGTCCATCTTTTGGGGGCCAAAGTATTATGTCGGCCCGATCGTTTGGATTGGATGGTAGAAAGTTTAGCGATCGGGGCGATGAATGTCAACGCCGCTTTAGAATATTTTCGCAAGGGGGAAAATATGGCCGTGATTACGGGCGGCGATCGCACAGACCTCCAGTTAGCTGCCCTAGAAACTTCCACCACCTGTTTAATCTTAACCGGTTCCATCTCTCCGGATCCGCTGATTCTGGGCCGGGCCGAGGATTTAGAAGTACCAATTCTCTCGGTAAATTTAGATACTCTCAGTACCGTGGAAATCGTCGATCAGGCCTTCGGCAAGATTCGCTTACAGGAACAGGTAAAAGTCGCTTGTATTCGAGAATTAATGGAGGAACATTTCCAGATTGATCGCCTGTTAGAAAAGTTAACAATAGGGGTGTAATTTCTCCCCGGCTGCCGAGAATTTCATTGGAAATCACTTCATGAGTCTATCATCCCCCCCTGTGTCCCCTCCGGTCAAAGAAAATGACTGGAGCTTATTATTAAGATTACTTCCCTACGCAAAAAAGCAAAAAGCCCTGCTATTTTGGTCATTAATACTTCTTTTTCCCCTATCCCTCACGGGGGCGATCCAGCCCTTAATTATCGGTCAAGCGGTCTCCCTTTTGCAAAAGGAACAAACTTGGGATTTTTTGGCTCGAATGCCCTTAACAGCAGCCATTAATACCTTAATTATTATCCTGTCAGCTTCGATTATTTTACGACTGATTTTAGGGACAACACAAGGTTATCTAGTGCAGAAAGTCGGTCAGTCAATTACTGCTAATGTCCGGCAAGATTTATTTGCCCATGTCACCTCCCTTTCCTCCAGTTTTTTTGATCGCTCTCCCGTGGGACGTTTAGTCACTCGTTTAACCAGCGATGTGGAAGCATTAGGAGAAGTTTTTGCTAGTGGGGCGATCGGAGTTGTCAGTGATTTGGTCAATATTTTAGTTATTATCATCACCATGTTTACCCTGCAATGGCAATTAGCTCTATTGTTGGTGTTGATGTTATTTCCCGTCACTGCTTTAATTATCTTTTTTCAAAAACAATACCGCATCGCTAACTATCAAGTACGCGAGGAATTATCAAAACTTAATGCCCAATTACAGGAAAATGTAGTCGGAGTTAATATTGTTCAATTATTTCGCCGCGAACGCTTTAACACTGAAATGTTTCGCGCTATCAATACTCACTATCGTCAATCCCTAGATAAAACAATTTTTTATGATTCGGCCGTCTCAGCTACTTTGGAATGGATCGGATTAATTGCCGTGGGAGGAGTATTATGGTTAGGCGGGATTTTTATTCTCCAGAAAACCATTGATTTTGGGGTTTTATCGGCTTTTATTTTATTCTCCCAACGTCTCTTTAATCCCCTGCGTCAGTTTGCCGAAAAATTTACTATGTTTCAAGCTGGTTTTACTGCTATTGAACGCATTGGGGAATTAATTAGTATTCCCATTGAAATCAAAGATTATAACAATTATAAAGAAATTTCTTTCCCAGAAAAACTGAAACCTGGCGAGATTATTTTTGAAAATGTTTGGTTTGGTTATAAACCAGATGAATATATTATCAAAGGTCTCAATTTTACTATTCATCCGGGGGAAAAAGTCGCTTTAGTCGGTCCCACTGGTGCGGGAAAAAGTTCGATTATTCGTCTTCTCTGTCGTCTTTACGAACCAAGTAAGGGCAGAATTCTAGTGGATGGTATCGATATCCGTTATCTTCCCCAAGCGGAATTAAGACGTTATATCGGTGTCATTCTCCAAGAAACTTTTCTCTTTGCTGGAGATGTTACTCGCAATATTACTTTAGGAGAAAACTATGATTTTGAGCAGGTGAAGGCAGCGGCTAAATTAACTAATATCGATCACTTTATCGAGGAGTTACCCGATGGTTATCATACTCTTTTACGCGAACGGGGCGCAAATTTGTCGGGAGGACAAAAACAATTACTCGCTTTTGCGAGAGTCGCTATTCGTAACCCCGAAATTTTAGTTTTAGATGAAGCTACTGCTAGTTTAGACGTGGGGACAGAAGTATTAATTCAAGAAGCTTTAGAACAGATTTTAGTCGATCGTACTGCTATTATTATCGCCCATCGTCTCTCCACTATTCGCAATGTCGATCGAATTCTTGTCCTGAAACGCGGGGAATTAGTCGAATCGGGAACCCATGAAGATTTATTAACCAAAGATGGCCTCTACGCTAGTTTGTCGAAAATTTGGGTTTAAAACCGCGAAGTTCCAGAATTTGCACTAAAATTTCCCATTCTTTTGCAAATAATCGACTAATGCCCATAATCCTAACCGATAACTTTCGGCCCCAAAACCGCTAATCTGTCCGATAGCTATATCGGCAATGTAGGAATGATGACGAAAAGACTCGCGTTTGTAAATATTGCTTAAGTGTACTTCCACACAGGCAATTTTTGTGCCTAAGATTGCGTCGCGGATGGCGATACTGGTATGAGTATAAGCTGCTGCATTAATCAAAATACCGTCATGCTGACCCCATGCTTGCTGAATCCAGTCCACTAATTGCCCTTCCTGATTGGACTGGTGCGCGGTTAAATTCACCCCTAAACGGGTAGCTTCTTCGCTTAAAAACTGGTTAATCGCTTCTAAATTGACGTTACCGTAGAGATTCGGCTCTCTTTTCCCCAATAGGTTTAAATTCGGTCCGTGTAAAACCAGAATGCTTAGTTTATTCACCACTGTCTTCCCTATCATCACCAGAATTAATCTTATCTCGATCAGGGATTATTGCCTATCAACAGCATTTTTGCCGCTACGGTAATCAGACTAAATCCGTTGAGTAACGCACAGAAAACGGGTTTCTCCGAGAAACCCGTTTTCTACTCATGGGGAATAAATAATCAGTTTTTAATAACCGGATTTAGTATAAGTCTAGTTATTAAAAACTGATTCTCGGAATAAATAGCTGAAAATTTGTCAAAACGTCGTGCTTTGTAGGTTGATTAATGAATCAACCTACTATGAGAGCAAAACCTGTACTTCCCTGCTTCCTAGAGTCGTTTCATTCTCTCAGGAAGCAGCGATCGCCGATAAATTGGTAGGGAGGGGAATCCTTAATCATGCACCCCCTGTGCGACAATATATCGAGTTTGCCCTTGGCTAAAACCATTAATTGATGACCTTGCCCATACAAGTTTTACCCCAAGACGTAATCGATTTAATTGCCGCAGGAGAGGTAATCGACTCTTTAGGCGCTGTGGTGCGAGAATTAGTCGAAAATGCCATTGATGCGGGGGCAGATAGGATTACCATCGATATATCTCCGCAAAACTGGCGAATACAAGTATCGGATAACGGTAGGGGAATGTCTAGAGAAGATTTGCAACTGTGTAGCTATGCCCACAGTACCAGCAAAATCCGCCAACGGGACGATCTTTGGCAGATTACCAGTCTCGGATTCCGTGGTGAAGCTTTGCACAGTATCGCACAGGTGGCGCGTCTGCGGGTTGCCAGTCGTCATGACGATGATTTAGGTTGTTATTGTCTTTACAATCACCAGGGCGAGCCGGATAATTTAGAAACGATTCCTATAGCTATCGGCACTATCGTCACGGTAGAGAATCTCTTTGGTAACTTTCCTGTGCGTCGTCAAGCTTTACCGTCAATTAACAAACAATTAAAGGATATACAGACTTTAATTCATAATTTTGCCCTCTGTCATCCCCAAATTACTTGGCAGGTTTTCCAAGATCATCAAGATTGGTTACGCATTAGTCCGGGTAAGGATACCAGTCAAATATTACCGCAATTAGTTAAATCTCTGCATTTTAACGATTTAGCAGCCCTAAAACTTGACTTAACGACTCCTGACGCAGAATTGGCTCAAATTGAATTGGTCATCGGTTTGCCCGATCGCATTTCTCGCCATCAACCGGATTGGGTTAAAATTGCTGTTAATGGGCGAATGGTGCGCTCATCGGAGTTAGAACAGGCAATATTTCAAGCTTTCGCTCGCACAGTCCCTAAAGATCGCTATCCCGTTTGTTTTCTCCATCTACATCTTAACCCCCGTTCGATCGATTGGAATCGTCACCCAGCTAAAGCGGAAATATACCTGCATAACCTTGTTTTTTGGCAAGAACAGATAATTTCAGCCATAGACAAGGCGTTAGGACTAAATCCCGAACATATACCCGAAAAAGCGCAAAATCAGCGCGTCAGTCAAATTCTCAAGGCTGCCGAGGAAAAAAGCACTTATACAATAGGGGAGAAATCCAGGAAAAATCGGCTGGAATTAAAGGCATTAGCCCAAATTCACCAAACTTATATAGTTGCTGAACATCCTAACGGATTATGGTTAGTGGAACAACATATTGCCCATGAGCGGGTTTTGTACGAACGTTTAGAGGATAACTGGGAAATCGTGCCGTTAGATACTCCGATCATCTTAAATCAGTTAACTACTCGACAAGTCGAACAATTACAACGTTTAGGATTAGAAGTTGCTAGTTTTGGCGATCGTTCTTGGGCTATTCGTAGTATTCCTGTTCTACTAAAAGAGCGGCAGGATCGGGCTGATGCTTTACTAGAATTAAGTTTAGGGGGCGATTTACAAACCGCTCAGGTAGCCACCGCTTGCCGTAGTGCGATCCGCAACGGTACAGCTTTAAGTTTAGAAGAAATGCAGAATTTACTCGATGATTGGCAAAATACTCGTAATCCCCGCACCTGTCCCCACGGAAGACCGATTTACTTATCCTTAGAAGAAACCTCGCTCGCTCGCTTCTTCCGTCGTCATTGGGTAATCGGCAAAAGTCACGGCATTTAATCAGTTATCAGTTATCAGTTATCAGTTATCAGTGATCAGTTATCAGTTATCAGTGAACTGTTTACTGAAAATTGGCAGATATGGTTAGGGAGCATCTCATACTAAATCCGTTAAGTATAGGCTACATATCAGGACAGGCAAAAGGCAATAGGCAATAGGCAATAGGAGCAATAGATAATCAGTTTTTAATAACCAGATTTAGTATCAGTTTTTAATAATTGGATTTAGTGTCAGTTTTTTGCTCCCCTCACCTCTCTCCCATAGGGTTAGATGCGTCATCAGACGCATCCTCTCTGTTTAGGTTTTCTTACATTTTGCTGAGAATACGCTGGACTATATCCATTCCTGTGAAGGCTTGCCAGCCAAAAAGACCTAAAATGACGGCATTAAGGGTAATATGGGTGATTCTAGCCAATTCGTTGCCTTTTTGCATTAAAGGTACTAAAGCGGCACTAATCGAGATTAAACCCACCATCCCTAAACCGGCCAGCAGATGGGGACCGACAAATAATTTACCGTTATTAATATAAGTCACCGCCATACCCCCGATCGTCCCCAACACCATTAAAGCGAGGATTAGGGAGCCAATTTGATAGTGTTTAGTGCGAAAATTTTTGGGCAATAATTCTTTTTTTAGGTCTTTATCTGCTGTCCGCGTCCGTCGCCATTGTAGCCCCGAATAGAGCGCATAGATAGTTAATCCTAATAAAACCCACATGAGAATGGGATGGCCAAATTGTGACCAAGTTTTTACGGCACTGGGAATCTCGAGGTTCATAGTTGTCTGTTCTCATCAAAGATCGCTTCTTAATAAAAATTAACATGAATCGCTCGCGCTTCCTTGTTTTCTGGGTCACTGGACTTGTCATACTAAATTCCGTTTAAAAGCTATAGGAGAGTGGGGTGTGGGGAGAATAAATAAAAATAGTCTCCTGACTAAGCTAGGACGCATTTAACCCGCTTATTCTTAGATTAGCCGAACCTCCCCCAATCCCTTTACTATTGCCTTTTGCCGTTCGGCTGAGCTCACGGCCGAAGCCTCTTGCCTCGTCTCAACAAGCAATTTAAATTACGAACAGCTTATCTTTGTTCAAACCAACATTTAAATCAACCAAGCTCGATCGCAAATCGCTATGATAGAATATTGGGCCTTAAATTTCCGCCCCCTCCCCCTCTTATGAAACTGCCTGTCGTCGCTATTATCGGTCGTCCCAATGTGGGCAAATCTACCCTTGTCAATCGTATCGCTGGAGATCAACAGGCGATCGTTTTCGATCAACCCGGGATTACCAGAGATCGCACCTATCAACCAGCTTTCTGGTGCGATCGAGATTTTCAAATTGTCGATACAGGAGGGCTAGTTTTTAACGATGACAGCGAATTTCTCCCTTTAATCCGCGAACAGGCTTTAATCGCCCTAGCAGAGGCAAGTGTGGCGATTTTTGTCGTCGATGGCCAGGCAGGAATTACCGCCGGCGATCGAGAAATTGCCGCTTGGTTACGACAGCAAAATGTGCCGATACTTTTGGCAGTTAATAAGTGTGAATCGGTGGAACAGGGTATCCTGCAAGCGACGGAATTCTGGGAATTAGCCATCGGTGAACCCTTCCCCATCTCAGCCATTCACGGCTCTGGTACAGGTGAACTACTCGATGCGGTGATTAAATATTTGCCACCCGCGGCGGAAATTACCGAAAATGAAGAAATTAAAGTGGCAATTATCGGTCGTCCTAACGTGGGTAAATCCAGTCTCCTCAATGCTTTAACTGGACAACAACGGGCGATCGTCAGTCCGATTTCGGGAACCACCAGAGACTCGATCGATACTTTAATTGAACGAGAAGGACAGGTTTATCGGTTAATTGACACCGCTGGCATTCGCCGTAAGAAGAATGTGGACTATGGAGCCGAATTTTTCAGTATTAACCGTGCTTTTAAGGCAATTCGCCGGTCTGACGTGGTGTTATTCGTCATCGATGTGCTAGATGGTGTCACCGAACAGGATTTAAAATTAGCGGGACGAATCATTGAAGAAGGGCGTGCGGTGGTGCTAGTGGTCAATAAATGGGATGCGGTGGAGAAAGACACCTACACCATCAATACTTATACCAAAATGCTCCAAGATCGGCTGTATTTTATGGATTGGGCAGAAATGATCTTTGTCAGCGCCATGACGGGGCAAAGAGTCACTAAAATCCTCGAATTAGTTGATATTGCCGCCGAATCTCACCGTCGTCGCGTCAGTACCTCGGTAATCAACGATGTGATCGAAGATGCGGTTAAATGGCACAATCCCCCCACCACTAGAGGCGGAAAACAGGGGAAACTATACTATGGCACGCAAGTATCGAGTCAACCCCCCACGATCGCCCTTTTTGTTAACGATCCCCAGCGCTTTAATGATAACTATCGCCGTTACATCGAAGGGCAATTCCGGCAACAGTTAGGCTTTAAAGGAACCCCGATCCGCTTAATCTGGCGCGGCAAACCGGCGCGAGAAGTGGAAAAAACGGTTAATAGAGCCACCAAGGTCTAATTTATGGATTTATTGCGAAGTTTGCCCATCGGTCTTTATCTCGATCAACCGATTACCCGACTACATCAACTGGATGCGCGGGTAAAATTTATCTGGTTAATGGCTTTTTTAGCAGCACCTTTATTGGCTAATCCTTGGTGGCGTTTAGCTTTGGTGGGATTGTTAATGTTGTTAACCCTGTTGGCCCCTATTCCTCCCCGCGTCTGGCGGCAACAGATGGGCTGGCTGATATTTTTGGCGATTATTGTCTTTCTGATTACTGCTATCACTCCCGATGGTTTAGCGGTGAGTATTCAGCCGCGTTTGCCGGAGGAAGGGCTGAATTTACCGCCAGCAAGTGATTATCAGTATGTTTTATGGGATAGAGGTCGTTTATTTGTTACCCGACGTTCTTTGGAATTAGCAGTGAGAATTAGTACCTTAGTTTTTACTTTAATTTATAGCACTAATCTCTTTTTGTTGACGACGGCACCGGAAGAAATTACCGAAGGTTTAGAGAATTTAATGAGTCCTTTACGGCGATTTAATGTGCCAGTGACAGAAATTTCTCTGACTCTTACCCTATCTTTGCGCTTTATTCCCCTGGTTTTAGAAGAAGTGCAAAATCTAGCTAGGTCAGTGCGAACTAGGGCGATCGATTGGCAAAAATTAGGGATTAAAAGAAGTTTAAACGTCTGGTTAACAGTCGTGGAAAAATTCCTAGATAATTTGCTTTTGCGTGCCGAACAAATAGCGATCGCTATGGAGGTTCGCGGTTTTACCAGTCCCAATCAGCATCAAGTACGCTGGCACGAATTAAAGTTAAGATGGGCTGATTTGATCGCTTTATTTTTGTTAATTCCCTTTTGGGCAGCCCGATTGGTTTGGGGGGGTTTATAGCAGTTAGTTAAGTAGCTGGTTATAATTTAAAAATGGATTTTAGGTTCGATCCCCCCTGCCCCCCTTGATCTATCCATTAGTCACATCTTTCTTAACATAAAATTTGACAAAAAGAGAAAAGTGTGCAAGATGGCTCAAGGAGGTTCTATGGGGGAACTAATTTGATG
>NZ_JBLZRT010000079.1:0-6617 GCF_048564745.1 Microcystis sp. | reverse complement strand
TTTATGGGCAGATATTTTAAAACTGTCTCTTGAAGCTAATTATGATGATTATCTTGAAAAAAAATGATAATTAGACAGAAGTTCTCTTGTTCACATAGAGAACTTTATCTTCTTTTGTTTTCAAAATGAGAATTGCTGGCTAATTAGGGCTGGCTGAATAATGGTAAAACCCTTGTTGGTTAAGACTTTTAGAGTTTTTGTAAATCAAAAAGTACCAGATATGGGAGTGATCGGGGGGAAAATTCCGGGACTTTTTCCCTGAAAATTAGGTAATTGACCCCTTCAAAATCGGTAAAACCCTACACCCCACACCCCACACCCGTTCGGCTGAGCTCACGGCCGAAGCCCACACCCTGCCCCCAAGAAAAACTTTTTCAGCAAACCCTAATTATGAGATGAGCGATGCAGGAAGAAAAAGCGATATTTAATATCAACAATACTTTTTATCGACCGGAGAGTAAAATCGTCCGAGATTTAGGAGTTTTAGGAGCGGCAATTGCTCAAAAAGAGCGAGGAAGTTTGCGCGTTTTAGAAGTAATGAGCGGCTCTGGTGTGCGAGCGCTCAGGTATTGGTTAGAAAGTGGTGCGGATTGGCTGTGGGTTAATGATGGTAATCCAGAAATTAAGCCAACTTTAGCCGCTAATTTAGAGAGTTTATTACAACAGAAACAAGGCAAAATAACCTATAAATCTGCTCAAGAAGTTCTCCTAGAATGTTATCTTGAAAAAGACTATTATGATCTAGTTGATATTGATGCTTTTGGTTCCCCTGCATCTCTGTTCAGTGCTATTCCTTTAGCCACTAAAATCGGTGGTTTAATTTATCTGACTAATACCGATGGACGGACGCTGACGGGTCATAATCTAGAAAATAGTTTAGCTGATTATGGAGCCTATGCTCGCAATCATCCGGCTGCCCACGAACAGGGATTAAGATTAATTATCGCCGGTTTGCAATTAGAATCAGCCCGGTTAGGTTTAGGAATTACGCCGATTTTTTCCTTCTTTTTTGGTCAAAGTTATCGGGTGATGGTGCGGTTAACGGCTAATAGACAATTAAATAGTCATAACTACGGTTTTCTCGGTTATTGTCATAGCTGCGGGGAATATCAATCAGTGCCTTGGCCGAAGTTAGGCAAGATAGTTTGTTCTGGGGACGGGCAACCTTTAACCTTAACTGGACCCTTGTGGTTAGGCAGTTTACATGATCGCCTTTATCTAGAAAAAATGGCAGATTTAGCCGATCAATGGCAGTGGAAAAAGGTAGTTAAATTGTTAGAAATAATGAGGGAAGAAAACGATTTTCCTCCCTATTTTTATAGCTTTCGGGAAATTGGTAGAAGGGGCAAATTAGATCTACCTAAAAGGGAAGATTTAATTGCAGCTCTCTTAGAACAAGGTTATCGAGCCGCTGCCACCCATATTAACCCGCAAGCGGTGAAAACTAACGCTTCTTTAGCCCAATGTATCGCACTACTCAAGGACTAATTAGTTAATACCAATAACTAGAACTTTGTTGGGGTTCCGGGGCAAAAGCTAACCAGTAGGGGAATTGTAAAAGAGCGAAATTCAGCCGTTCTTCGGTATCATCGATGATAATGAGCGGTGAATACTTATCGTCGATTAAACGTTCCGCTTTTTGAATTAAAGCTTCGGGAGACTCAAAGAGAACGATGCCGCGGTCAGGTCCAAAATCGGCGCGGGAAATGCCGAGACAATCTTGGAGACCGCGCCGCCATTCGCCTAAACGTTCGGGACTATTAGCCAGAACGAGAGAACGGAAGCGATCGCCCTGTAATTCCGCCATAATCGAGATAATTGCCGAAGCCACCAGAATATTTTGGAGACGGCTACCCATACCGCGAATCGTACCCCGGCCCCCCTGTTTAAAGAACCACTGTTGCACCCGTTCGGCGTGAATTGGTTCAAAAGTGCGCCGTAGTTGCCAAGGCGGACCGTAATAATCAGGACGACTGCGATAACGGTCTAAAAGAGCTTGGATGCGCTGATTTTGGTCAGAAAAGCCCTGTCTGGGGGTGGATTGTCCCACCGGTTCCGATTCATAACCCGAACGGTTAGAACGACGGGGTTCTTGCCAATTATCCCGGCCCTGGTTACTGGTACGGGGGGGACGGGGACTTTCTTCGCGATCATCCCGGCCTTGACTGCCACGGGATGGACGGGGGTTTTCCTCTCGTTCAGTTCGCAGGGGAGGTTCCACAGGTCGGGGGGATTTTTCGGGGGTTTCAAAACGGGGTAATTCCAATTGTTCGGCAGCCGCGGCCAAATCCTGTAAACTGCCCACCAGATAGTCTTTAAATCCCTGAACCCGCACGGCTATGTCCTGGGAGACTCCGGCGAAATTACTCCGCATTTCCTGCCGAATCCGCTCACGACGGCGTTCTAACTGTTCGATCGCCACTTCTAAAGCCTGTTTGCGTTGTTCTAGGTCTTTTACCCCTTCCTTGAGCATTCTTTCGATTTGAGCTTTGATATCCCCTAGTTCCTCGGCGATCAAGCGTTCTTTTTCCGCTTTTAATGCCGAGATTTCTGCCGCTAGGCTCTGTTTTTGCCGTTCTAGAGCCTCGATTTCTGCCCGCAGGGGTTGCGCTTGGGCTGTGGGAACTAATTCGCCTTCGGGGGCGGTTTCCGATGGCAGGGGATTCTCTACTGGGCGATCGTTCCAGAGATCATCAAAACTAAATTCTTCGACAGATTCATTGGGTAAGTCTGTCATTTTGTCAAGGGGTAAAACATTAAAATCTTCTGAAGTCATCGGCTTTAGAAATGCAGAGCGAACAGAGGGCTAAGGCAGGTAATTAAGTAAGTGGTTCTAATTAATAGACGATATATCTTGCCTTCGATCCCCCCTGCCCCCCTTAATAAGGGGGGTGCCGATAGGCGGGGGGATCTGACAATTTTTAACACCTACCCACTTAAGACGCTATTAGCTAGATTTTATTTTATCTCAATCTTAGTTCGCTTCTGAGTCGATCGCTGGCGATGCTGCTAAAGGACAGTATTTTTCGAGGCAGAGTCTCAGGGTTGCGCTGTCAAAGATAATCGGCAAAAAATGAATGCTGTTAATTTCTTTGAAATAAAACAGAATCGGGACTTTATTCCAGAAAATACGCCAATTTTGCCATTCTTGGTAGGGAAAGGAGCGAATTTGTTGCCCGGACAGATAGACATCTAAGGAAGTGGGGGTAAACTGGAGACGAATGCGGGTAGTCTGGAACATCAAGAATAGCCCTAACAGGGAGAAAATTATGCCGAGCCAGACCTGTAAAAAGAGTAAAGGCAGCGATAAAATTACCAAAAACAGGGGAATTCGATAGTTAGGAGCCAGTTCGATCGTTCCTGTTACTTCTTGCGGGGAAATAGTTTTCATCGGTGTCCCTATCGGCAGTCAGCCAAAATATCTTCGCTTCTAGTTTATCCCATTGTTTTTCGATAGGCGATCGAGATAATCGAGACTCGATCGGCGATGATCTGGAGGTGTCATGGCATCATAGAAGGAGACTTTACCCCCATAGGCACGCCGGAGATTAAAATCAGTTAAGACCTTAGATCTTTGATCGGCGAGGATCAATTCTTTATTTAAGAGGATTAAATCAGCAAAATGAGTGATAGATTCGCCTAAATCATGGTTAACCACCATGACAATTTTATTTTCTTGGGCTAACTCACCAAAGATATTAAAAAGAACCCCCTCGGTTTTTTGATCTACCCCAACGAAAGGTTCATCAAAACAGAAAATCTCCGCTTCTTGGGCCAAAGATCTGGCTAAAAAGACTCTTTGCTGTTGTCCCCCCGACAGCTGACCGAGGGGACGATGGCGTAAATCAGCCATTTCGACCCGTTCTAGGGCATTTAAAGCCTGTTGACGACTAATATGGGAAAAAGGACGAAACCAACCCGTTTTCCTGACTCTCCCCATCATCACCACATCCCAAGCGGTGACGGGATAAGTCCAGTCGATTTGAGATCTTTGGGGAACATAAGCGACTTTATCCAGTTGTTGCTGTAGAGATTGCCCTTGATAGTTAACGCTTCCCTGTTGTACGGGAATTAATCCTAGCATGGCTTTGATCAGGGTACTTTTACCCGCACCGTTGGGACCGATAATACCGGTTAATCGTCCTGGATAAATTTTCAGGGTGATATCCCGTAGGGCTTCCACGCCGCGATAATATACTCCTAGATGACTGACCGTAATTGTCCTTTGCATAGTTGTTACCCCGAGTCTCCATTTCTAGCATAACTAAAAATGAGACAATTATGAAGCAACCATGAAAAGATTATGAAAGATAGCCGGGGTGAGATCAATCGCCACTTAGTAAAGCTTCCACGAATTCGTAACTGGAAAAAGGCCGCAGATCCTCGATTCCTTCCCCAGCACCCACAAAGCGAATCGGGAGGTTAAGCTGACGCGCCACGGCAAGGGCAACACCCCCTTTAGCTGTACCATCGATTTTAGTCAGGATCACGCCGCTTAATTGGGCAGCTTCCGAGAAAACCTCTGCCTGTCGCAGCCCGTTTTGTCCTAAAGTGGCATCGAGAACTAGAAGGGATTCCACCACGGCACTCTCGGCTTTTTTGTCGATAATACGGCGAATTTTGCTTAATTCTGCCATTAAGTTCTTTTTATTCTGCAATCTTCCCGCCGTATCCACTAAGAGTAATTCTATCTCCCTGGATTTAGCAGCTTCGATGCCATCGTACACCACGGCGGCTGGGTCGGTATTTTTGCCCGGGTTGGCAATTACTTCGACTTGCGATCGCTCTCCCCAAACTTTCACCTGTTCCACGGCAGCAGCGCGAAAGGTGTCGGCAGCGGCGATTATACAACTATAGCCAGATTGTTTAGATAAATGGGCTAATTTGCCGATAGTCGTTGTTTTACCGACTCCGTTAACTCCTGTGAGCATCCAGATATTTAATTTGCCTTTTTCTGGCTCAAAACCGGGGTTGCTATAATTGGCTAAAGGTGCATCTAAAATCTCGCGGATAATTTCTTTGAGATATTCGATCGCTTTTTCGGGGGGCAAAGCTTCCTGTTTTAGCTTATTTTGGAGGGTAGTGATAATATAATCGGTGGCATCTACCCCCACATCGGCCTGAAGCAATAAAGCTTCGATTTCCTCCACCGCATCTTGATTGAGGGGACCCTGACCGACCACGGCCTTAAGCTGATTGACCAAGCTGCGGCGCGTTTTGCCTAAACCCTGACGCAATTTTTTTAACCAGGTGATTTCTTCTTCTGAAACGTCCTCTGCTTGTCGTCCCTGATTTGCTAAAACTTTGGCCGACCAGATAAAATCTTCATCTGGTTCTGTGGGGGTTTCGATGGCGGTTTCTTTGAGAATTTCGAGGCGATCAGATTTTTTCAGCCATGCGGGGGTATTATCCTCGGTTTCTTCTTCTTTAACTGGTTCTTCCTCTTGCGGAGGTTCCGTTTCAGCAATGGATGTTTCAGGGGTTTCGCTGACGACGGCCTCGGCCGTGGCTTTTTTCTCTTGAATATTTTTAAAGGCTTTTTTAGCCCAATCTAAATACTCTTCCTGACTGGTTGTCTCGCTAGTCGTCGGGGTTGCCTCGCTGGGGGTTTCCTCTACGGGTGCGGGGGGTGTTTGTTCTTGTTCGGGTTGGACTTTCTGACGACGGAACCAGTTAAACATAGGAGAAACTAAACATAAAACTATTTATCTAGTTTATCTTAACTCTTGAAGTGAGCAATTTTGATACTTAGATTTTTAATTATGGATTTCTCCGCATTTTTTGCCAGAGATTAAGGAAAAAATATGATCCGAGTAACTCAATTGATAACCTTGCTCAAGGATAACTTTATCTCTTTTTAGGGAAATGCTGTATCCTAGAAAATAGAATAGGAAGGAGAGTCAAAAATGTTAAGCGCTACTGAAACTAAATATTATACTCCCGAAGAATATCTAGCTCTGGAGGAAACATCCGAAGATAAAAATGAATATCGTCAAGGAGAAATTATCCCAATGGTAGGAGCCACCACGAATCACAATCAGATTTGTCTAAATTTTTGCCGTAATTTTCCCTTAAATATCAATAATCAAGATTATTATACCTATATGGAAACGGTGCGTTTATGGCTGTCAGATTATAGTATTTACACCTATCCCGATGTGATGGTGATTAAAGGTGAACCTCTCTATCAAGGGAATAGTCAATCTAACGTGATCAATCCTTTAATTATTGTCGAAGTTCTCTCCAATTCCACCCAAGCTTATGATCGAGGGGATAAGTTTAAATTCTATCGTTCCTTGCCAACTTTTCAGGAATATATTCTGATCGAACAATCTAGTTATAGTGTGGAACGTTACTATAAACAAAAGGATGATCAATGGTTAATTGATTTCGTCACGGGGGAAAATGCGGTTTTACAATTGCTGTCGGTGGATTGGCAGATTTCTTTTCAAGATTTATATCAAAGAGTAAATTTTGACCTAGCAGAAACCTAAAATTAAAAGAAAGGTGAAAAAGAGTCGCTATCAAGAAACTCATTATCTCAAAATAGCTAATCTTTTTTGGTATAATGGACGGACTACTATATGTTAAATCTATGGAAGCTCTAGATTTTTCCG
>NZ_JBLZRT010000078.1:0-39687 GCF_048564745.1 Microcystis sp. | reverse complement strand
CGAAATAAGCTCCCGCCCAAAAATAGGGTTTGTTGTCGAAATACTTTGCCGCCAAATCCGGAAATTCTTGTCTAATTAAGCGACTACTAACTGTTTTAAGGTTAGCGATTAGTTTGGTCCATGATTGTAATTAGTTGATATACTAGGCAGTAAGTGTTACAATTTAACTATACATCACATCACGAAACTAACGACAGTGATAACGCTTACCTACCAGTACAAACTAAAGGTAAACAAGAAACAGGAACGAGAGATTGTCCACATTCTTGATGTTTGTAAGAGCGTTTATAATTACGCGCTCTCGGAACGGAAAGATTGGTTAAACTCTCGAAAGTGTCTTGCGGATCGCTGTTCGCTAGTTTCTGAGTACATAATTCCTGCGGATCAACCCTATCCAAATTACTTCGTTCAAGCTAAAAATCTAACGGAAGCTAAAAAAGTTTACCCGATATTAAAGACGGTTAACGCTCAAGTCTTACAGCAAGTTTTAAAAACTGTAGATAAAGCGTTTGACCATATAAAATCGAAAGGCTTCGGCTTTCCTAGATTTAAGAAAAAGATGCGAAGTTTTGTTTTCCCCGCGCTCTCGAAAAATTTTCTAGGTGACGAATACTTAAATTTTCCACAATTGGGAAAAATTCGGATTAGGAAATCTAGGGAGTACCCGTCTGGGTTTGAGCCTAAACAAGCTCGAATTATCCAAAAAGCGTCGGGATTTTACGTTTTGGTTTCTTTCCAATCTACGGAATTAGTTCCCGAGATGACAGTAGGGAAGACCTGTTTAGGAATTGACGCGGGAATTGAGAGTTTTGTCGCTACTTCACGGGGAGATTTAATCAAAGCCCCTCGATTTTTGTTGAAAGTACAGAGTAAGCTTAAATTGCTACAAAGACGCTTGAAACATCAAGTCAAAGGCTCGAACAATTGGTTGAAACTCCAAGATAAGATAGCGAGATTACACGAAAAAGTGTCTAATACTCGTAGAGATTGGCATTTTAAGTTAGCTCATTACCTTTGCGATCTCGCTGATAATATCTTTGTTGAAGATATTAACTTCGTTTCCTGGTCTAGAGGGATCGTTAGAAAACAATCTCTGGATTCAGGTATCGGTAGTTTTATTAACGAGATATTACCGTTTGTCGCTTGGAAACGGGGAAAATATTATCTTAAGGTTGATAAAAACGGAACCTCGCAAGAGTGTCCGAATTGTGGCGCAATTACTGGTAAAAAAGCGTTATCGGAAAGAGTTCACCGGTGTGATTCTTGCGGCCACATTGAACCGAGAGATACGGCATCAGCGAAGGTAATTGAGAACCGAGGAAAAAACGCGGTCGGACTGACCGTGTTAGAAAACGCTCGCGGAGGCGATTTGACGGGGATCGACTGGGTTAAACTCGGTCGATCTAGTTAAAAGCCTAAGAACTGAGAATCCCCCGCTACACCGCGCGAGCGGTTAGCGGGGGAGAGTCAATCCCCGATAACTGATAACTGCTAGACTAATTGGGTGATGCTTGCAAGATTAATAAAACCAGTGTCGAGATTAGAATGCAGGGACTTTTAAGAAAACTTTGGCGTGCGATAGAAAACTTTTTTACCCGACTTTTGGGGGGACAAGGAGGAAAGGGGAAAGTACAAGCGATCGAATCTGTTCCCCTAACCGATACAGATTACGAGTTTCTCTATATGCAGTTACTCGATGGCGTGGCCCACGGTTGGCACGAAGGCAGAATTCTGAGATTTTTTGAGAAATTGGGCGATCGAGGTCGGCAAAAAGATTGGGTAGAATGGTTAGAGCGCTTTGGGAGCCGTCTGCAATCCTCCGCTTCCCTTAACCAACTTCTCGCCAGCAGAATGATCCGTTTAGGAGAATTAGCCCGCGCTTTCCCTGGGATTGAACGTATTGGTGAAGCTTCCTACGAGATCGGTTATCAACTCTACACCAAAGAAACTGCCACTTTAATCTGGGAATACGCCGGCGACGATGAGGCCCCGGGCAGTTATTCCCAGCCGCAAACCCCAGAAAATTTCTTATATTCCGGTGAAACTAGCGATTTTAACGGTAATGACTCGGAAAATCCCCAATTAGAAACCCTCACCCTCGATCAATTATTTGACCGTCTGCAAAACGATCCTACCCTAGCCGGGCAAATGGCCGAACAATTGGGCATCGAAAATAAGGACGCAGAAAGCATTATTGATAGTCTGATCGCTCAATTTTCCTCCCAGGAAGGTAAAAACCCTGAAACTGCCGAAGATTGGTTTAATCAGGGCTTAGAACAGGCAAATTTAGGCAATTGGTCAAATGCGATCGCTGATTGGGAACAGGCCTTGACGATCGATCCCCAATTAGCCTCGGCCTGGCATAATCGTGGTAGTGCCTTAGCCATGATTGGTAACTACGAAGAGGCGTTAAATAGTTATGATCGCGCCCTAGAAATCACCCCCAACGATCACCAAATCATTAACGCTAGAGGCAGCGCCCTATACGGACTGCAACGTTGGCAAGAGGCTTTAGACTGTTGGCAACAGGTGCTAGAAGCGGACGATAATTTTTATCAAGCTTGGTACAATCGCGGCAGTACCCTAGAAAATTTGGGCGAAACCCAAGCAGCGATCGCCTGTTACCAAAAAGCTTTAGGGATTGCGCCGGATTTTGAGCTTGCCCAAACTCGTCTAGAGGCTTTACTAGAGCAAAAACCGCCCGAAGACGACGGTAATCCCCCCGCCTGATTCAATCTGAACTTGAGCAGTCAACAGCCTACAATGGGGGAAGTATAGAGACTAATTTTAATGAATCAAGCCCAGCAATGAGTATAAAAAGCAAACCTCCTTCACAATCCCGCCTGATCGGTAATGTTTTATTAGCCGTGGGCGGCTTATTTCTGATTGTTAACCTCCTTTTTCCGCAATTATTTGGCCCTAGCGTCCCCAAAGTTCCCTATAGTCTTTTTATCGACCAAGTGGAAGATGGCAACGTCGCTAGGGTATCCGTGGGACAGAATGAGATTCGTTATCAGCTTAAAAACGACCAAGAGGGCAACTACGGACGAATTTTCAGCACTACACCGATTTTTGACCTAGAATTGCCCAAACGTCTAGAAGCCAAGGGCGTAGAATTCGCCGCCGCACCACCGCCAAAAAATGGCTGGATTGGTAGTGTCCTTAGTTGGGTGATTCCTCCCCTGATTTTTGTCGGTATTTGGCAATTTTTCCTCGCTCGCAGCGGTGGCGGTGGTCCGGCCGGGGCTTTATCGATTACCAAAAGTCGCGCTAAAGTCTATGTGGAAGGAGACACCACCAAAACCACTTTTAAAGATGTGGCCGGTGTGGAAGAAGCGAAAACTGAATTGGCCGAAATCGTCGAATTTCTCAAATATCCCCAACGTTACATTCAAATCGGGGCGCGGATTCCCAAGGGTGTCCTCCTAGTCGGTCCGCCGGGGACAGGAAAAACCCTGCTGGCGAAAGCAGTAGCGGGAGAAGCGGGAGTTTCTTTCTTTAGTATCTCGGGTTCGGAATTCGTGGAACTCTTTGTCGGTGCAGGGGCAGCCCGAGTGCGAGATCTGTTTGAACAGGCCAAGAAAAAAGCCCCCTGTATTATTTTTATCGATGAATTAGACGCGATTGGTAAATCTCGCGCTAACGGTAATTTTATGGGGGGTAACGATGAACGGGAACAGACTTTAAACCAATTATTGACGGAAATGGACGGTTTTAACGCCGGTGATGCGACGGTGATCGTGCTGGCCGCCACTAATCGCCCCGAAACTCTTGATCCCGCCCTTTTACGCCCCGGCCGTTTTGATCGCCAAGTGTTAGTTGATCGTCCCGATCTGGCCGGTCGCTTAAAAATCCTCGAAATCTACGCAGGTAAGGTAAAATTAGGATCGGGTGTGGATTTAAAACAGATTGCTACCCGTACCCCCGGTTTTGCCGGTGCTGACTTAGCTAATCTAGTCAATGAGGCCGCTTTATTGGCAGCCCGCAATCAACGCAGCACCGTCGCCCAAGAGGACTTTAATGAGGCAATCGAGCGGGTAGTGGCGGGTTTAGAGAAGAAAAGCCGGGTTCTCTCGGAAAAAGAGAAGAAAATCGTCGCTTATCACGAAGTTGGTCACGCTCTCGTCGGTGCAGTTATGCCGGGAGGGGGTAAAGTTGCTAAGATTTCGATCGTGCCTCGCGGCATGGCAGCCCTCGGTTATACCCTGCAAATGCCCACGGAAGACCGTTTCCTGATGGATGATACGGAATTACGCGACCAAATTGCTACTCTTTTAGGCGGTCGGGCTGCCGAAGAAATTATCTTCGGTAGTATTACTACTGGGGCTGCTAATGACCTGCAGCGGGCGACGGACTTGGCCGAACGCATGGTGACGACCTATGGTATGAGTAAGACCTTGGGTCCTCTAGCCTACGAAAAAGGTCAACAGAATAGTTTTCTGGGAGATGGCATGATGAATCCCCGGCGTTTGGTGAGCGATGATACGGCCAAAGCGATCGATAATGAAGTGAAAGAGATTGTCGAAAATGGTCATCAGCAGGCCTTGGATATCCTGGCTCAAAATCGCGATTTACTCGAAGAAATTGCCCAAGAAATCCTCAGTAAAGAGGTGATTGAAGGGGAACAATTGCAAGCACTGCTCGAGCGCGTTAAACCCCTCGATCGAGAACCTGTTACTGTTTAGATTGATTTGATTTTTGCCTTACCCCATCTTGAACAAAGATGGGTTTTTTGCCATTATACTAAATCCAGTTATTAAAAATTGATTATTTATTCTTCCTTTTGCCTCTCCGCAGTCCCAGAACCCTACAGCGTTCCCATTAATCTTAACCCCTATTAGAGATTGAAACTGGGAGGCAAAAATCAGCGATACTGATATTGAGATCACGATGGTGAATCCAGAAGAGCTAAAGGAGACAGAAAATGGCTAACGAAACCGTCACTTATTCCCTAGAAGCTGTTTTGACAAGGATTGAGGGGAAAATCGACTCTCTGGAAAAACGGATCGATGAGAGATTTGATCAGGTAGATGAGAGATTTGATAAGATAGAAGAACGGTTGACAAAAGTGGAAATAGGACAAGTCGAACTCAAAGGGGAGATTAAAGCCTTGGATGAGCGACTAACCACAGAAATTAAAGGGTTAACTGCAAGAGTTGCCTATCAGGAATTTACCAATCGGGGGATTCTCATCGCTCTGGTTGTAGCCATTTTAGGAGGGGCTGCTAAACTTTTTGGTTTTTTCCCCAATCCCTAACAGCGATCGCCCTAAAATGCTGTAGAATTAACTTGACAAATATTAAAACGCAGCCAAAGACTCTCTGGGAAATGCAGTTAAATAATTGGATGGCAACCTAAAAATATGAGTGAATTAACTATTCGTCCAGCTAAAATTACTGGTGTCATCCCAGATTCGATCGCCGCCGAGGTAGGTTTTGAAATCGGGGATTCGCTCGTCTCTATTAATGGTAATCGTCCCCGGGACTTAATCGATTATCAATTTTTATGTGCCGATGAATTTTTAACCCTAGAAGTGCTTGATAGTCATGGCAAAACTCACCAAGTAAAAATCGAAAAAGATTATCATGAAGACTTAGGTTTAGAGTTTGAAACTGCCCTTTTTGATGGCTTAATTCAGTGCAATAATAAATGTCCTTTTTGCTTTATCGATCAACAACCAGAGGGCAAAAGAGAAACTTTATACTATAAAGATGATGACTATCGCTTAAGTTTTCTCTATGGCAGTTATTTAACCTTAACTAATCTCACCTCAAAAGAATGGCAGCGGATCGAAAAGATGCGGATATCACCGCTTTTTGTGTCCGTTCACGCCACGGAACCCGATCTGAGAATTCGTCTCTTAAAAAATCACCGCGCTGGTCAAATTTTAGACCATTTAAAATGGCTACAAGCGAGACAATTACAAATTCATGCACAAGTGGTAGTTTGTCCCAATATCAATGATGGAATTCATCTCGAAAGAACTCTGTTAGATCTGGTTTCTTTTCATCGGGGAGATATTCCCTGTGTGGAGTCGATTGCCGTAGTTCCCGTGGGATTAACCCGCTTTCGTCCCCAAGAAGATGAATTAATTCCCGTTAGTCAAGAAAAAGCGCGAGAAGTGATTGAACAAGTCCAAACTTTACAGAAAAAATTTCGTCAAGAATTTGGCAGTAATGTGGTATGGTTAGCCGATGAATGGTTTTTAATTGCCCGAGTCGATTTACCCCCTCAATCTCACTACGAAGATTATCCCCAAATCGGTAACGGAGTTGGCTCGATTCGTCAATTTATTAGGGATTTCCAGAAGACAGCTAAGAAGTTATTACCTGCTCAAATTAGTCCCTCTAGACGGTTGGTATGGGTAGTGGGCAATGCGGTAGAACAAGCTTTTCAACCCCTAGTTAAACAGTTAAATAAGGTGCAGGGTTTAACCGTGGAATTAGTGGCTTTAAATAGTGATTATTGGGGGCAGGAAATCACGGTTACGGGTTTATTAACCGGGCAAGATATTCTCAAAGGATTACAAGGTAAAAATCTTGAGGATGGGGTTTTATTACCCTCCCTCATGCTCAAGCATGGGGAAGCGGTATTTTTAGATGATCTCACCCTAGAAACTGTTATTAATCAGTTAGGAGTTCCTATTTATCCAGTCCTGGGAGTGGAGGAATTAATTAAAACTTGTCTTACTCTCAATCCCTTGAACAAATCCTAATCTCCCCCAATCCCTTTACTGTTGCCTGTTGCCTGTTGCCTCTTGCCTTTAGAAGCTGTTTACTGATTACTGTTTACTGATAACTGTCTTAGCCGATATCCGCATTGCCTGTACCTTGAAACATCAGCCAAGAGAGGAAAAAATTAGCCACAAAAATCGCTAATAAAGAAGTTACCACAGCCGTGGTAGTAGATTGACCAACTCCTTTAGCACCGCCGGTGGTGGTTAAACCCCAACTGCAGCCGATAATGGCAATTAAAACCCCAAAAATTAGGGACTTTAACATAGAACTAATTAAATCCCATGTTTCCAGAAAATTTTGGGCTGATTGTAAGAATAGGGAATAGGAAATACCGTAAAGACTATCAGAAATCAATAAACCACCGAGTAGCCCTGTGACTAAAGAGATAATAGTGAGTAGGGGTAACATTAAACTACAGGCAATCACCCGGGGAATGACCAAATAATCGATCGGATCGGTTTTTAAAATATATAAAGCGTCAATTTGTTCTGTGACTCGCATTGTACCAATTTCGGCTGCAAAAGCCGAGCCAACTCTTCCCGCCACCACCACTGCGGTTAAAACCGGGGCTAATTCCCTGGTTAAAGCCAAGGAAAGGACTCCCCCAACAAAACTACCCGCCCCAAAAAAAATAAATTCTCTGGCTACCTGAATAGTGAAAACCATACCCACAAAAGCAGCAGTAATTAGGGCAATTGTCAAGGATTCTGGTCCCACAATACTCATTTGTTCCAGAGTATTACGCCGGTGGATTTTGCCATTAAGAATATGTAAAAAAGTTTGTCCCGCTAATAAACTGGCAGCCCCCAAACGTTGGAACCATAAACTTAAACCACTGGCAGCATCACTTTTTCTTGGCATTTGTCGAGGGACTATCGCTAAAATCTAACTTATTATAGGCGAGAATTCCCTCTGATTATCCCTCGATTGTGGGGACTTGCTTTGATGCCACTCGATCGAGGGATAACAAACCATGGTTTTGTGCTGCCAGCAGGGGATAATAGAATTATCTAGTAGCCGTCAGCTATCAACCCTGATTCTTCATCCATGCCAGATTTAGCGAAAATTATCCTGAGAAACCATAAAATTGATGCTGTTAAACGATTCCATCCTTGGATATTTTCCGGGGCGATTAAAGAGATGGAGGGGGAAGTCAAAGAGGGTGCTATCGTTGAGGTTTATAGCGATCGAGGCGAATATCTAGCCACTGGACTGTATAATCCTAGCAATATTGCCGTTAAAATTCTTTCTTTCCAAAAAGTCAGCGATATTGCTCAATTATTTCTCGAAAAATTCCAGAATGCCTATCAGCTGCGGCAACAAATCGGTTTAGTGGATAACCCGAAAACTAACTGTTATCGTTTAATTAACGCTGAAGGAGACGGTTTACCCAGTTTAATCGTCGATTGGTACAATGGCACGGCGGTTATTCAAGCTTATTCCCTAGCTTTATACCAACGTCTCGATCTGATTGTCGATTGTCTGAAAACTATCTACGCTGACAATTTACGGGCAGTTTACGATAAAAGTGCCGCAGTTTTGGCGAAAAGCGCCCATATTTCCGAGAATAAATACTTATTTGGTCAAAAAACCAGCGATGAGGTGTTAGAATCCGGCCATCGCTTTATTATTGATTGGGAAAAAGGACAAAAAACGGGATTTTTCCTCGATCAAAGAGAAAACAGAGCTTTATTATCTCAATATTCCCATAATAAACGGGTTTTAAACACTTTTTCTTATTCTGGCGGCTTTTCCGTCTATGCTATGCAAGCCGGGGCTGCCCTAGTCGATTCCGTTGATAGTTCCCACGGTGCGATCGATCTTACCGAAAAAAATATCGCCCTGAATAATCTCAGCGAAGTTCCCCATCAATCCTACAGCGCCGATGTTTTTAACTTTCTGCGCGACTGTCAGGAGGATTACGATCTGATTGTCCTCGATCCCCCCGCTTTTGCCAAAAGTATCCAATCCCGTCATCAGGCGGTTATGGCTTATAAAAGATTAAATCAGCAAGCTTTCCAGAAAATTCGCCCCCAAGGTATTATTTTCACCTTTTCCTGTTCCCAAGTGGTTAATGAAGAACATTTTCAGGGGGCTGTCATGGCTGCCGCTATTGAATCGGCTCGCCCAGTGCGAATTTTAGCACGTTTAAGCCAACCGGCGGACCATCCCACCAGTATCTATCATTCGGAAGGTTCCTATCTGAAAGGATTGGTTTTAGCGGTGGATTGATGGAAAATTAAACGATTACCATCCGGATCATAGATGTAGATTTCCCTGCCGTGGGAAGCTTGGCTAATTTCCCCCCTAGCACCATAGCCGATTTCGCTCCAATGCTCGATCGCTTTTTCGAGACTCTCCACCTCGAAACAAATGCTCATGCCACTGCCCCTAGAATCGCCAAATTCCTCTCTGTGGGACTCTTTAGGGCAAAAAAGACCTAATTTAAGGTTAATCAGCCTAAATTCCGCATAAACGGCGGCAAGGTAGGGGCTTGGTTCCTGCTGCAACAGTTGACGATAAAACTGCACCGAGCGATCGAAATTACTCGTGCCTAGGGCAATAAAAGCCTCTGTGTAATTGAATGGACTGTCGGGGGGGTTATTCATCGGGGTTGGCAAGCTTTTTCAGTGATCGGTAAACAGTAAACTGATAACTGAATAACTGATAACTGTTTACTGATTCAAGATTGATGCTGCTACCGTTGTGGTTGACAATTTTTTGGCTAAAGTTCCACCAATGAAAGTATCTTCGGGTGGACATTGCTACTATTTATTGAATTTTAACATTTAATTTATAGGTGGCATTGCCGCGAGTTCCCCCTACAATTATTTCATAATTTCCAGTAGCAGGTAATTTTAGACTAGATTGGGTAGCTTCTGTTTTCAATATTTCCCCATTCGGTGCAATCACATCAAATACGGCATTATTTTCTAATGATGTAATTTTCAGATCCATTCTCTGTCCTCGATTTGCTCTTAAGAGATAAATATTTCGACTCCCTCGCACAACCGATTGATTAACGGTGGCGCTATTAGTTCCTGGTGCAAACCGGATTTGAGACACTAAACAAGGTTGTTTTTGATAAACTTCTCGTCCCGTATTCAAAGAATCTGCGGTTAATGTCCAGATTTCTTGAGTTTTTTGGGTGTCTAACTCAATTTTTGTCGTGATATTTAAGTTTAACTGAGTCCCCTTTCTTGTTCCTCGTAAGGTTTGAGTATAGGAAGTATAATAGGATTCTTGTTCATTATGAATTGTAGCTTCTACCCGACCGCTGACTTGATTTCCCTGAATATAAATCCTCGCGGTAGCATCCAGATCATCATTAGCGACTGAAAAACAATAACCTTGAATCGAAGAAGTTCTAGACGCTTGGGCAATTTGTCGGGGGAAATAATTTGCCATTCCTGGTGTAACATTGACTAAACTTGCAAAAATGACTACACATCCTAATAATTTCATCATAATCATGACCATTCCAAATTTTCACTAATACTAAACTAATTATCGCCCCAGCCGCCCTATTTATACTTCCCCGTTAACAAAACCATAAGCTGTATCCGCTGCCCCCTTACTGGTTACAAATCTTAATAAATTTAACGGCGAAATTACGTTTAGGAACTTTTTCTATATACATGATACTAAATCTGGTTATTAAAGATTGATTATCTATTGCCCCTTTTGCCTTTTACCTGTCCTGATATGTAGCCTATACTCAACGGATTTAGTATAACTTTATATGTGAGAAAAAGACCATGATTAAACCAGAATTATTTGACCTTGTTGAATTATTAGTTGACTTGCCTGAATATAACTTAATAATGGGAGAACAAGGGACAATCGTTGAAGACTACAATGATGGTTGTTACGAAATTGAATTTAGTAATGATCGAGGGGAAACTATAGCCCTTTGTCCTCTGCCAATGCAGCAATTTATTGTCATCTGGAAAGCTAAGAGCAAAACGTGGTTATCTTTAATTAGTTAGGTGTTAAAAGTTGTCAGACACCCCCCTTATTAAGGGGGGCAGGGGGGATCCCCCCGCCTATCGGCACCCCCCTTATCAAGGGGGGCAGGGGGGATCAGAGGCAAAATCTATCTTCAATTTAATTATAACTACTTACTTAACAGCTAACAGCTTTGATTGATAAATTACCCAGGGAAAAACAACAAAAAATTTTAGATTTCACTCGCTCTTTACTGGACTTCCCCGTTGACAAAAGACCCTAACCCGTGCTGTATCCCCTATGGGGGATTAGGCCGCGTCTTCTAAGTAAAGATAAGCCTGAAAACTCATAAATACCCCGCTAATTTCTTGAATTTCTCCCAATTGGGAGATCGCCTCGTTAATGGTGTGATATTTAATCTCGATCAGTTTTGGCAATTTCTCCCGGTCAAGCTCGCCAACGCCAGAGCGAATATACTGATCAAGAATAAAGTCCAGAAACTCCCGTTGTTTTCCCGTGTATTTCGAGAAAATTAAATCTTTGTGCTTGATTACCCGCTCTTCTCGCGTCAAGGGTCTGGCTGCGTAGGCGATATAGGTCAGCACGTCGTAAATATCACTGTTTTCCGTGTTGGTGATCCAGGCGATCGCCTGTAGCTGTTCCTCGCCGTAGCCTTTTTCCGCGAGTCCAGTTAGCAGGGATTTGCGGGTGTCGGGTCGGCTCCAGAGATGGCGCAATTCCGCTTCATCTTGAAAAAGAGCGGGAATATCCCCGAAAAGCTGCTGGATAAACTCCTCGGCCGAGATCGGTTTTCCGTCGGCATTCCAGAAGCTTGTTTTCTGGGTGTGTTCTAGTTCTCGTTCCTTGCCGTCGGCCAGTTTGATTTTAATTTTCTGACGTATCGGCAGAGGATCTGGCTCGTCGAGAGGATATTCGATCGCGTCAGGTGGTTCGGGGCGCGGCCTCGGATCGATGACGACGGGTTCCTGCGGTTCCCCGTCCCATTCGGGATCGTTAAAGTTTTCGTGGGCTTTAACAAAATCGTAGATAGTAAAATAGTCCTTATTATCGAAAAGGCGCGTCCCCCGGCCGATAATCTGTTTGAACTCGATCATCGATTTGACCGGACGCAGTAGAACGATATTTCTCAGGTTTCTAGCATCCACCCCGGTGGAGAGTTTGCGAGAGGTGGTGAGGATGGTGGGGAGCCTTTTCTCGTTATCTTGAAACTTTTTTAAGTGGGTTTCTCCCAAGCTGCCATCGTTGGCGGTAACGCGAGCGCAGTAGTTGGGATCGCTGCTGATGGCCATTTGATTGATCAGATCGCGAATGGCTAGGGCGTGGTCTTGATTGGCGCAGAAAACTAGGGTTTTCTCGTTTTGGTCGATCGCCTCCATAAAAATTTTTACCCGTTGGCGTTCCCGTTCCTCGATCTCGATAATCCGGTTAAAGTCGGATTCAGTATAAACCTTGTTTTCGTCGATATCGCCCTCGATCAGTTCATCGTCGGGATCATATTGGTACTCGTCGAGACTGGTGGTGAATTCAACCACCTTAAAGGGGGTTAGGTAGCCCTCGTTAATGCCTTCTTTCAGGGAATAGGTGTAGAGGGGTTCGCCGAAATATTTGTAGGTGTCGCCGTTGAGATCCCGTTTCGGGGTGGCGGTTAATCCCAGTTGTACAGCAGGGGCAAAGTATTCGAGGATTTTTCGCCAAGTGCTTTCGTCGTTGGCCCCGCCCCGATGACATTCATCCACGATCACCAAGTCGAAAAAGTCGGGAGCGTATTCGAGGAAGTTAGGGGCTAGTTCCTCGCCGTTTTGGGTCATAAAGGTTTGAAAGATCGAAAAAAAGACACTGCCGTTTTTAGGGACTTTCTTTGTTTTCTGGATGTCCTTCGGTTCGATCCTAACGAGGGCATCTTCGGGGAAGGCGGTAAACTCGGTTAAGGCTTGATTAGCCAGAATATTGCGATCCGTGAGGAAGAGAATACAGGGCCGGTGGGTCGGTTCACCGCTCAGGTTCCAACTACTATGAAAGAGTTTCCATGCGATTTGAAGGGCGATCGTTGTTTTGCCGGTGCCGGTGGCCATGGTCAGGAGCATCCGTTTTTGACCAGATGCGATCGCTTCTAGAACGGCCTGGATGGCGTTGTGTTGGTAGTAGCGGGCCTCGCGCATCCCGCTTTTATTATCGGGGGGGACGGTGGCGAAACGGTCGCGCCAGTGGTTCGGATCGGGGTAGGTGGCCGCCCAGAGTTCTTCCGGGGTGGGGTAGCGATCGATATAGCCTTCTTTTCCGGCGCGGGTATCCACTTGATAAATGCGGAGGCCGTTGGTACAGAGGGCGAAGGGGGTTTGCAGGCGCTCGGCGTAGTCCTTAGCCTGCCCAAGTCCCTCGGTGGGGTGCGCGTCGGGTTTTTTGGCTTCCAAGGTGGCGAGTTTGTGACCGCGATAGACCAAGACATAATCGCAGGTTTTCGATGAACTGCGCTGGCCGTAACCCATCAGACGACCGGGGGCAATTACCTCGCGACGAATTTTACTGTCGGGAATGACTCCCCATCCGGCGGCTTTGAGGGCAGGGTCAATCAGTTCGGCTCTGGTTTCGGCTTCGTTCATGGGCTAGAAATCAAGTTGGCTGATGGCTTCCGCGATCGCTTGATCGGTTATGTCGGTTTGATCGGTTTTGGAGTAGAGGGTGATGAGGACGATGGTGGTCTGGGTTTGCAGGTAGTAGATAACTCGATAACCGCCGCTTTTCCCCTTTTGAATATCACTGTTTTTGAGGCGAACTTTGAAAACGGGGAAATTGAATCCTTGAATGCGATCGCCGGGGGTTTGTCCTGTCTGAAGGGTCTGAAGTAGGGGTTGTAAGTCTTGGCGGATGGATCGATAGCGTTTGGCGAGGATTTTGAGATCTTTTTGAAAGCGGGGGGTGAGTCTAATTTCGATGGGGTTTTCGTTAATCGACATCAATGCCTTCCCACATTCGATCTAGGGGGATGGTATTTCCCCCTAGGGCTTCTTGCATTCCTTGTTTAAGGTTGGCGACGATTTCCTCGTCTGGGGTGTCGTCTGGGTTGTGCGATCGTTCCCGTTCTAATTCAAGGCGAAAGGATCTAACTATCTCGTAAATCTGAGTCAGGTGATCTTCGGGGATTTCGTGGAGTTCGTCGATGATTTTTTGGATGATCATGGAGCTACGGGAAGACACTATTTACATTTTAACGGTTCTACTGGCTGAGTTGACCGGTGAAGGCTTTTTCTAGGATCGATTGTTTAAGTTCGGCGATCGCTTCTAGTTTGCGTTGGTAAATGGTTTCGAGTTTTTTTGCTTGATTTTTTAACTTATATAAACTGTCAACAATTTTATTTTGCATTGGTAAAGAAGGGATATAGATTGGATATGATTTAAGTTTTGTTCCGTTAATATTTGCTTGGTTAATACTCCGACTCATAACCGAGCTTCCGTACTCTCTGGCGATAGAACTATTAAGATAAAAATTTAAAAAATCTGGATTTATTTCTTCTTTTTTATAATGTATACGAATTAAGTATCCAGCAAATATGGCAGGTCTTTCTCCTTTATAAATTCCTGATTTTCCCACATGAATATCACTATTGGTTCGATTAAATAGAACATCATTATATTGAAGAGAGTATTTTTCGATTTCATCCTTTCGATCTGTATAAACAAGATCGTTCCAATTGATCAAACCATTTTGTATATTTCCCATCCGTAAAACTGGTATAGAATCGTTGTTTTCATATTGAGCAGATTTGGATGAAGAGCCATATTCTATTTTTGTAGAAATATCAGCTATAGTTTTTGTTTCCCAATCGCCTTTCTTTTGAATAAAAATTTGATTTAAATAACTATCAAAAAGCTCCCGGGCATTAATTAAGTTTCTTCGGGTATTAGCTTCAGCTTGGGCTATACCCTCGAAAGCTTTGTCTAATATCTCTACTATTCTTTTTTGTTCTTCGATCGGGGGAATAGGAATTTGAAAGTTTTTGACTTGAGAAAGTGATAAGTTTTGTTGTGCGACACCAGCTTTTTGAGCTTCAATTTGTTTTATTAAAACTCCAGAGGATAAAGCATGAAAAATATATTTAGGAAATAGATCGCTCGATGGCTTTAATCTAATAATAGCTAAAGCTTGATTAGTGTTAGCTGGCATAACTTCTTTTGTAACTTGTGCTGTTCTTCCTAGCGCTCCTGCAATAGAGAATAATATATCATTTTCCTGTAATTGAGAACGTTTTAAAGCCTGATGACATTCGTTGCTAATTTTTGCAAATTTATCAGCGATAAAATTTCCTTTAAAATCAATAGATTCCACTTTTATAAAATTGATACCCCTTTCAGTAAAATTAAATCCGATCGAGGTTGGTGTAGTTCCTTTCGTAATAACTTCCGATAGTGATTCTAGTGTTTTTGTTTCCCATTTACTCATAACATTTCTCCAATACTTGTAAAAATCTACGCACTTACTTTAATTTTTTTGTTTTCTATCAATTTTCATAATCGAAACTCGATGCTGGTTGAGCGAAAGTCGAATGCTGGTTGAGCGAAAGCCGAATGCTGGTTGAGCGAAAGTCGAAACCAGCATCCCCCTCAGTTCTCATCCCTTGTTAATCCTCCATCTACGGAGAAATTCCGATAATGTGACTCATTTTGACACTCAGCCAAAATATGAAGAGAATCCCAATCACTACGCATCAAAGCCATCTTTTTCGCCCGACTCCAACCTTGCACCTGCTTCTCGCGATAAAAAGCATTTGCGACATGATCATAGTATTCAGCATAAACCAACTTGACCGGTAATCGCTTTCTAGTATGATTTGCACCGAAACCATTTTGATGTTGCCATAAACGACGGGGCAAATTCTTCGTACTGCCCACATAAAAAGAACCATCACAACATTCAAGAATATACATATAAGCCATAGATTTTATCTGAGATGAAAGGCTCAATTTGGGTGGTTGAGGGGATATCGGGCTTCGGCTTCGCTCAGCCCTCTATTTGGGTTCGCTCAGCCCTCTTTTAGCCCTCAATTTGGGTGGTTGAGCGAAGCCGAAACCACCCTTCCCATCAGCTAGGAGAAGACTCCAATAAATCGGAAATCGCCTCTAAAATCGACCCACTTTCCCGGTCCAATTCCGCAATCTCCGCTAAAATTTCCTCCGGCTCGCGTAAAGGATCGCCCTCCGGCGCGTTGGGATTTTTCAGCGACAAATCGAAGGAACCCGGATCGACTTCTTCTAAGTCTAAAAACCAAGAGCGCTCCGATAGCTTAAAAGTCGATTGAAACTCGATGAACTCTTGCAAATCATCATCATTGAGCGCGTTTGTTTTTCCCAGACTTCGCCCCGGTTCGAGTTGATAGAACCAGATTTTCTGCGTCGGCGAACCCTTAGTGAAAAATAAAACCACCGTCTTTACCCCCGCCCCTAAAAAGGTCTTAGCGGGACAATCCAAAACCGTATGGAGATTACAAGACGAGGTTAACTCCCTCCGTAACTCTCTAGAGGCGTTGTCCGCGTTCGACAGAAAGGTATTCTTAATAACGATCGCTCCCCGTCCCCCGGTTTTCAAACTCTTGATAAAATGCTGGAGAAAAAGAAAGGCCGTCTCTCCGGTATTGATCGTGAAATTGCCGCGGATCTCCTTGCGTTCATTGCCTCCGAAGGGGGGATTAGCTAAAACGATGTCATAACGATTCTTCTCTTGAATCGCTTGAATATCTTCGGCCAGGGTGTTGGTCTGAATAATATTCGGAGCCTCGATCCCGTGCAGGATCATATTCATCACCCCGATAATATAGGCTAAAGCCTTTTTCTCCTTGCCGAAAAAAGTCCTCGTCTGTAGCGTTTCTAGCTCCTTCGTACTCAGATCGGCCTTACTGTGGCGTAAATACTCGTAGGCCTCGCAGAGAAACCCCGCCGAACCGCAGGCCCCGTCATAAATCGTCTCCCCTAATTGCGGTTTAATCACTTGAATCATCGCCCGGATCAGGGGCCGCGGGGTGTAGTACTCGCCCCCGTTTCGCCCCGCATTGCCCATATTTTTGATCCTGGTTTCGTAGAGATCCGAAAGCTCGTGTTTCTGCTGTTGCGTGCGAAACTGAAGCCGGTCGATACTTTCGAGAACTTCCCGCAGGTTGTACCCGCTCTGAAACTTATTCCGCACCCCCGCAAAAATTTCCCCGATCTTAGCCCCGAACGTCCCCAGTTCTGCGTATTGCTTGAATCCCTGAAAGTAGGGAAATAGCTCGCTATTGACGAACTCGATCAGATCGTCCCCTACCTTGGCGGTTTTCAGCAGTTCACCCCTCCCGTCCTTGGGGTAGGCCCAATTCGACCAGCGATAGGGTTCGTCTAGTAACGGATCGTAGTCTTCCCCCGTCAATAATGCCCGATTCTGGCGATCGACTGACCGATCGTCGAGATATTTCAAAAAGAGAATCCAGGAGATCTGTTCTGCGTAATCCAACTCCGTGGCGCATCCCGCCTCTTTTCGGAGAATATCGTCGATATTCTTAAATGTCTGCTCGAACATAGGAAAAAGATTAGATACTCTCAAATCTTACCTCGATCGCTCCCTTATCCTGAGCATAGATTTTTAAAAAGGCTGAAAATGCTTCAGCCTCGTCTAAAAAATCAGATTTTACCCGCAAAATTAAGGAATAGGATTAGCTGGCTCCTTGCTTTCTAGGGTTTCGGGAACAGCTTCCGTCTTACCAAAAGCGACTCTGAGGAAGGGAGGAGCGAGGAAAGTGGTCAGGATTACCATAATAATAATCGACACCTCTAAAGGCTTATCCAAAATTCCGCTGGCTGAACCAATCCCAGCAAAAACTAGACCCACCTCACCCCGGGGAATCATCCCCACACCGATGGCGAGGCGATTGATGCCGGATATGCCAAAAACTGCCCAGCCCGTCACCAGTTTACCGATAATCGCCACAACCATCAAAAAGACAGCGATCAAAAGTCCGGCCCGATTCTCCGGTACCGTTGGGTTTAAAACACCGAGATCGGCACGCGCTCCCACCGTCACAAAGAAAATCGGCACGAGCAAATCGGCGATCGGTTTGATTAATTCATCCAACTCGTTGCGGGTATCAGTTTCATCAAGCACCAAACCGGCGGCAAAGGCCCCTAAAATCGCTTCAAGATGAATAGCATTGCCCAAAAATGCCATAAAGAAAGCGAAGACAAATGCGGGAATAACAATATTTCCCCTTGTTTTCAGCCGCTCCACGATCGCCACAAAACTTTTGTTAAAAATACCTCCCAACAAAATTGATCCGATCAAAAAGGCCGTAGCGCTGACAATCAGATAAATAACATTGACCACATCGATCTCACCAGTTTTGGCCAAACTAGCGACCACAGCCAGAACAATAATACCAAGGACATCATCGATCACCGCCGCACCGACGATAATTTGCCCTTCTTTGGATTTGAGTTGACCTAACTCGGACAACACCTTCGAGGTAATACCGATACTGGTTGCCGTCAAGGCTGCCCCTGCAAAAATCGCCGGGATGGCCGCCACATGAAAGACGAGCATTAACCCGGCCGTACCCGCCGCAAAAGGTGCCGCAACCCCCACACAGGCCACAACCGTGGCTTGAATTCCCACTTCTTTGAGTTGCCGCAGATCGGATTCTAGGCCAATTTCAAACAGCAGAATAATCACACCGATTTCAGCTAGAACCGAAATCACTTCACTTTGGGACTCAAATATCCGGTCCACGGCAGCCGGGGCCAATTGATTCAATCCTTGCAGTACCGTCATAATCAGCGAATCGGAGGCCGATAGTCCCCCTTCGGGAAAGATGAGCAGATGCAAGGCCGAAACGCCGACAATCACACCGGCGACCAGTTCTCCCAGTACGGGCGGAAAATCCAATCGTCGGGCGGCCTCTGCGCCGAGCTTGCTGGCCAGATAAATCACCACCAGTGTCAGCAATACGCCAGAGAGAATAATCGGTGAATCCTCGGCCACAACGGTGGCAAGCAAGGGGAGCGGAGTCATGGGGGCTGCTATCTCCCCGATCGAAGGAGGCAGAATATAGGACAAAATCATCAGTTTAAAGGGATGAGGGTTAAAGGTTTTAGGTGGTCATAAAACTGGGGGATAGGAAAAGGGGCCACCGCTCCAGGACAGTCAGGCTGCAGATGGGGTTGCCCAGATCAAGACAAGCTTAGTTGTCTAGATTTCACAGCCCTCTGGTCCACAGAAACTCTGTCCGTACAGAACCTCCGCATCACAGATATAGATCATGCCCGCAAAATTGAGGAAAAACTGATCGGCAACCTGCTTGGCAATATTCTGGGCCATAATTCGATCGGGGGTGAGTACCTCGAACTTGACATTAGTGTCGGTTTCGGAAACGTGGGGTTGTCCCGAAGAGCGCACGTTGCGGCTGCCCTTACCGCCAGTATCCATCACCGTGTAACCGGTCGCCCCGCATTCTTCGATGATCTTGGCGACTTTTTTCAGCAAAATCTTTTCTGTGACGATGACGAGCTTTTTGGCTGGTTTGGCCATGTTGATTATCTCCTTAAATGTGTACATTTATTTGCTTGGTAGGCCCCGTCAAGGGAGCGCCCACCGACCACAATCCTAGCCGCCGCTGAGGGCCTGGGCGAGGCCAAGGAAGAAGGGTATGCACAAGCCAATCGCTACGGGCGTACCGATGGCCGTGGACGCGCCTATATAGGCGGAGGGGTTAGCCGAAGGGATACCAGCCCGCAAAGTGGGCGGCCCGGAGATGTCGGAACTAGAGGAAGCGATGACGGCCAGAACCACGACACCGCCCCAGCTGAACCCGGTGGCGTAGTGGGCAACCATGCCGAGACCGAAGGCGATTAGACCATGCACAAAGGGTGCTAGGACGCTATAGACGACATACCACTGGGCCACCTTACGCAGTTCACCAACCCTTGACCAAGCCTCCATCCCCATGACCAGCATCAAGATCGAAAGCAAGCCACGAAAGAGGGGATCGTAGAAGCTTTTATAGACAGTTTCCGGCTGGGTGAAGATGCCCAAAGCCAGACCTAATAACATGGCCGATAGGGCAGGTCCGCGAAGGCTTTCCTCAATGATCGGCCAGATCTTGACCCGATTATCCGCCGGCTGCTGCTGGCTGAGATATTCCTGCCGACTGCTGGGATAATCCTGCTGATCGGAATAATCCCCGGCCGCCACCGGTTGCTTGCTAAAAGACTCGTGGTCGTGGGCCGCTTCTTTCTGCTTCTTCTTGTTAAGATAAATGTTAGCCACCACGATCGCCGTTACCAGCGCCGGGATATCCATAAAAGGATAGAGTGCGCCGGCCCAGGCCTCGTAGGGGATCTTTTGTTCTTCCAGTACCGTCAGACCGGCGGCCATAGTCGAGCCACTCACGGCTCCAAATAATCCCCCAGTAGCGATCGCATCCACCACTTTCACCTTGGGCAGATTGGCTAAGGTATAGCGCGCGACGAAGACCACAATAATCCCTACTATGACGGCAAAGATCATTGGTAATACCATTTCCGTCAGGTTGGAATTGCGGATGGCAATCCCGCCGGTCAGACCGATTTTGGTCAGCAGCATGAAGACGATGATCGTACAAATCGACTCTGGAATGACCAATTCACTCCCGAGAGCGGCAATGATCATGCCACCAATCAAAAAGGCCAGTGTTGGGGACTGCAACTGCTGGATAAAGTCCATGACAAACAATGAGAAAAAATCCACGAATACCTCCTTACGCCTCCCCTGATGAGGAGTATTAATACAAATGAACTTTCAAGAGTTAAAGAAAATAAGGGTCAGGTGCTTCACCCCAACAGCAGGCGTACTTCCCAAAGCGGTTAAATTTATGTCGGGTAAACCCCTTGATTAACCTCAAAATCCTCTGGTTCTTGGTGAGGATGGGTCTTGACAAAAGTTACCGCTTGTTGTAGGGCGATGGTTCTGTCCATTAGCACATGATCGGGGGGGATTTGGGCTAAAATGCCGAGACGTTCCAAACGATGCTGGATTTTGCTGGTGGCACCAACGATAAAGACTTGTAAACCTTTATCGATCGCATCTTTAATCGCATTTTCGATCGCTAAAGAAGCTGTCACCCCTAACAAAGGCACATCACTCAAGTCCAAGATTAAAACATCCGCTTCCTTCATGGCTGTGTGTTCCCTGGCGATCGCTTTCGAGACTCCAAAGATCATCGGACCACTGAGATAAAATAGGATTATGCGACCGTTAGCTTGGTTGAGTAACCTTTTTTCTTCTGGACTTAGGAGAATCTCGTCATCGTTATCGGTGATTGTTTTCACTTCCTGCGCTTGCAGTTCACTGAGGCGATCAATGGTGAGAATATTAGCAATAAAGACCCCCACACCCACAGCAACGATCAGATCGACGAATACTGTTAATAACAGTACACCGTACATGATTAGCGTCCCTTTTAGAGAAATCTTGTGGGAGCGTTTCAGGAAACTCCAGTCGAGAATATCGATCCCCACTTTTAGGGCAATCCCCGCTAATACCGCCATGGGGATACTCTTAGTTAAACCGGCGGCCCAGAGAACGACGACTAATAAAATTAAAGCGCGAGTAATGCCAGAAAGGGCAGTGGTCGCACCGGTTTGAATATTGACGACAGTTCCCATCGTGGCCCCGGCACCGGGTAAACCGCCACAGATTCCTGATACTAAGTTACCAATACCTTGACCAATCAATTCTTTATTCGATTTGTGTTCGGTACGGGTCAAACTATCGGCAATTACCGCCGTTAATAGGGTATCAATACAACCCAACATCCCTAAAACTGCCCCATCCACCAACATTGTGATCATTTGGGCAGCACTAAAGGTGGGCATTTGCAGGGTGGGTAAACCCACGGGAATATCCCCAATCCGGCGAATTTCAGCACCTTGGAAGAAAAACAGCGAAATCAGAGTTCCTATCACCAAAGCTAATAACTGAGGGGGGACAAAACGCTTGAATTTCGAGGGCATCAGGAAGATTATCGCCAAGGTGATCGCCCCCAGAATGGCTTCAGGGGGATTGATATTAGAGAGTAGTTCTGGGATTTTCTGCACTGTGCCTAAAACCCCTCCTTTGGGGGCGGCTTGCCCTAAAAAGGGCGGAATTTGCAGAATAATCAGGATTACCCCGATCCCAGACATAAAGCCGGAAATAACGCTATAGGGCATCAGGGTAATGTATTTACCCATTTTGAAGATACCGAACAGAATCTGGAAAATGCCCGCTAACATGACTACCGTAAAGGCCATGGGTAGGCCTAATTCGGGATTTTTGGCGGTTAAACTGGCCACGATCGCCGTCATTACTACCGTCATCGGCCCCGTTGGTTCCGAAATTAACGTGGGTGTGCCACCAAAAAGGGCAGCAAAAAAACCCACACAGACAGCACCGTACAAACCAGCGATCGCTCCAGCCCCAGAAGCTACCCCGAAAGCGAGAGCTAGAGGGAGAGAAACGATGGCAGCTGTTAGACCACCGAATATATCGCCCCGCAAATTGTCAAAGTGAATACGATTGGTTATTTCCATGAGAATCCAACTGAGCAAAGGGTTTTTTGCCACAACAAAGCCGGCGGTTGACAGACCAGCCTTGATAGACAAAACTTTATGGTTTTTAAAGATCGATTGTTATAAATCTATACTAGAACGGATATCTTGACAAGCAAATTTTTGTAAATTGAGTTTAAATCGATATATCTTTACAAAAGTATTGATTTAAACCTATGATATAAGCGGTGTGGGGAGGTTTTCACTCGTTCCCCTCCATTCCTGCTTCTGTTTAGCAAAGCTCCTCAAGGCAGTAACAGAAGTGTAGCTCTCTAGAGGACTCTCTTGATTCACGCCACTTTACATCAACTGATTGTCTTTGAAGCAACCGCTCGTCATGGCAGTTTCACCAGGGCTGCTGAAGAACTATTGATCACCCAACCCACCGTTTCCACCCAGATGAAACAACTGACTAAAGCAGTGGGTCTGCCCTTATTTGAACAGATAGGCAAACGTTTGTATTTAACCGAGGCCGGACGCAGTTTATTAGTAACCTGTCAGGCAGTCCTCAAGGATCTTGATAACTTTGAGATGGCGATCGCTGATATCAAGGGCATTAAACAGGGTAAACTGCGTTTAGCGGCGGTATCCACAGCCCAATATTTAATCCCTCAGATCCTAGGTCCTTTTTGTCAACAGTACCAAGGGGTAGATGTGTCCCTAGAATTGACCAATCACCAAGACCTAGAAGCAAGGATTATCAATAATGTCGATGACCTATATATTTTAAGCGAACCTCCCCAAGATCTAAACCTGGAGATTCAACCGTTTCTGGAAAATCCCCTTGTGGTCATTGCTCGCAAAGATCACCCCCTAGCGGGACAGAAAAAAATTCCAATTAAACGACTGCAAGGGGAACCTTTTATTATGCGGGAAATGGGATCGGGAATTAGACGGGCAGTACAGCAAATTTTTCTCGACCATGGCATCACTGTGTCTCTGCGTTTGGAAATCGGCAATAATGAAGCCATTAAACAAGCAGTCGCCGGTGGTTTAGGAATTTCGGTTCTGTCTCAGCACGTCTTAAATTTAGATCCTCCCAATGGGGAATTTACCATCCTTGACGTGGAAGATTTTCCCATCCAACGCCATTGGTATGTGGTTTATCCCAAGGATAAAAAACTATCCGTGATCGCCAAGACTTTTCTTGATTATCTCCTCTCAGGGGAATTAGGGGCATAAGTACCCAGAGACCCCCGATCAAGTCGAATTCGGTAAGCGCAAGCGATCGATCCATATCGCATCCGAAAAGGTGGAGATCAAGAACTCGATCGCGCGGGGAAACCGATCAGCGAGATCCTCAAGGCGATCGATTCTCCCAAAACCCGCCAGGATTTAATCCTCATAAATGCGGCACTCTAAGGCATCAGGATTGGCTTCGCAGTAGGACTGAAGTGAGTTAGTCCCCTGTTTTTTGACCCGTTGATGGGAGGCTTCCGCTTGGAGTTCCTCAACCACATCCCAGGCCGCAGCGCAATCGGGAGAGATTTCACCCTTGGCCGCACAAATTGCCCGTGCGTCTTCCCGGGCTGCTTCAATTTCATCTTCAATGAACAACCGCTTGGGCTTTTCAACAAAATCGCTCTTGAAGAGAATATCACTGACAGAAATAATACCCAGCAAAGTTTTGCCCTGAATCACTGGTGCGCGGCGAATGCGGGTTTGAGCAAATAACCGGGCTACATATTCCACCCCCAGTTCGGGATTGACGACCACACAGGGCTTGGCCATAATTTCATAGACCCGCATAGTTTTAGGATCGTGGCCAAAGGCCGCCACTTTGTAAACGATGTCGGTTTCGGTGACAATTCCATAAGGATCCTGTTCATGGCGCGGTTCGACAATCAAACCCCGCAGTTTTTTTTCTTTCATCAATTTCACGGCATCGGCAACCGTTGCCGAACCACGAATGGTGACAACGTTTTGGGTCATAATTTCTTGAGCTTGCAGCATAGGAGTTGGATGGTGTTGTTAAATTAAAGAACTGGTATAAATGCAAAAGTTGACTAGGGTTGTCCCGATAGCAATTTCCTAGACTCTTGTGGGCTGAGTGCCACTTTGAACACAGATGACAAAGACCAATGGGCGATCGCTGGTTGGGGCTGGGGCGGGGTGGCGGCGGCTGTGTTCCCCTGAGTGCCTGGAGCATAGGCCTCCAGCACAGCGCCATTTTGCCAACACATGGCGATGAAATAATCACACACTGGGCATTCCGTCTGAGCAACTTGCCGGGCCGGACACTTATATCCTGCGGGCAGGCGATCGCTCAAGAGCCGTTGAGCTACGCTGCCACAGTTGGGACACCGGATTTCTATAAGCTTGTTCATCGCCATACCTCAAAATTAAATAGTGGTGTGAGAAGGAAAGGGTCAACTTCGGACGTTTGCCCAGAGTGTTTGTTCACAGTGGAAGACTATAATTGTCGTTCTACGGCTGCCGTAAATTCTTCATAGGGTTTAACCCCAACTAATGTTTCTATCAATTTCCCCTGTTTAAACACCATGACAGCCGGAATACTTTTAATTCCAAAGCGTTTGGCCACGGGTTTGTTACTGTCTAGGTCAAGTTTGAAGACTTTGGCGCGATCGCGATAGTCATCGGCCAATCGATCGATCAACGGTGCCACCAGTTTGCAAGGTCCACACCAGGTTGCCGTGCAATCTACCACCAACAGTGATTCACTCTTTAAGAGGGAATCAAATTCAGTTTCATCTTGAATAAATGTAGCCGTACCCATGTTTATATCTCCAGATTGATGCTGTGTAACTTAGTACAAATTCTCTGATCGCTGCGTTTTACAATATAAATTCAGCTTTGAACCGCTCCTCATCTAAAAATGCTTGGCCTTTGACCCTTTAACTTTGTCCGCCTCCCGGGGGTATCGTCTATATTTTGGTTGTCCCAGACATCGATGGTGACATCTAGTCCCTGCTCATGCAGGGGTTTTACTTTGTAAGTCGTCATCGGCTGCCCCCAATCAAAACAAATTTGCGACGTTAAGTTGCGATAATATGGTTTTGCAAGTTGTTGCATTTAGATACCCTATGACAGCGACCCCTTCCAACGATTTATCTGCCTGGGAGCGGCTAGAACAAGGCAGACAAGCAAAAGCAAGCAACGGTGGTTATGCGGGCTACGGCTCCCCTGCCTTTGGACAACGATCGATCGATGGAGAATTAGTGGATGATCCGGAAGAGTGCCGGGTCATTGAACTGATTCGCCGTCATCACAAATCGGGGAAATCCTTGCAGAAGATCGCCGATTGGCTTAATGAACAGGGCTACACCACCAAACGCGGTCTACCATGGCAGCGTATTTCCGTAAAGCGGGTGCTGGATCGACTTTATGGAAAGGTGTCCAGAATTTCCGGAGTAACCCTTCAGGCCGACCAGAACCCGGAAGTACTCACCCCAGCGTCTGGTGATGCCGCCCCTGAAACCATTAGAGGCTGAATAACCTCTAAATAAAAAGTTTCAGGCTTTAACCTGTTACATCCCTCTATGATACACCGAAGTGGGTCTAAAATCTTTACGAGTTTAATAAAAATTGTAACAAAACGTTACATCTTTTAGGAAAAAGTTAAATGACGCTACACTTTGAGATAGTTTTAGAAAGGATTTTGGCAACTCTGAGAGTCTGGGTTCTTTGCCCAGTGGCTGTTCTGTCTATCTTGGCCTTTGCGATTGCAGGATGGTGCTGATGTCCCTCGATACACCTCTGAGTTGGGCCCCCGATCTGGAAAAGGCGATCAATCGCCACCCCTTGACGGTGCCGCCAACCACTTCCCTGGCAGATGCGATCGCCATGATCGGTCAGGCCCATAGTCGTCTGTGTTTACTCACCGATGACCTATCTCCTCTAGCTCCTCCGGCCGGAGAAGCGCGTGTTAGCTGTCTGCTGGTGGTGCAGGGGCAAGAGTTATTAGGAATTTTGACAGAACGGGATGTGGTGCGACTCACCGCCCAAGGGATTAACCTGTCCGAGACAACCGTTGCCGATGTGATGGTACATCCCCTGATCACGTTGCCCCAGCAATCTGCTCAAGACATTTTTGCTGCCCTGTTTTTGTTTCGGCGCTACCGCATTCGCCATTTGCCGATTGTTGATGACCAAGGACAGTTAGTCGGGGTGATCTCCCATGAAAGTATTCGCCAGATATTGCGTCCGGCCAATCTGTTGCGGTTTCGTCGCGTATCGGATGTGATGACCAGTCAAGTGGTACAGGCCCCACTCACCGCCACAGTCCTGCAATTGGCCCAGTTAATGGCGGAACATCGTGTCAGTTGTGTGGTGATCACCCAGAGAAATTCCGAAGACAATGACTACCCCGTTGGTATTGTGACAGAGCGAGATCTTGTCCAGTTTCAAGCAGTTCAAATCGATCTGCACAAAACTAGGGCCCAGACGGTGATGAGTACGCCCTTATTTCTCCTCAACCCGGAGGATTCCCTGTGGACGGCCCATCAGGAAATGCAAAAACGGCGGGTGGGGCGTTTGGTGGTTTCTTGGAACTGGGGTCGGGGGTTGGGCATTGTTACACAAACCAGTCTGTTAAGGGTTTTTGACCCGATGGAAATGTATGGGGTGATTGAAAATTTACAACAAACCATTCAACAGCTAGAGTCCGAGCGATCGCCCTCCCTTCCTTCTCCACCAGCGGACTTATTACCCCAACGGACCCGCACCCCATCAGAAAAAGACATCGCAGGCGATCGCGAATTATTACTGGCCTTGCTGGACAATGCTTACAAAGACGTAAAGTATATGTTGGCTAACTTAGATATTGTCGTCGAGCAGCGGCGATCTTTGCTTCAATCTGTTCTAGATAAGCTTGCCCACCTCGGCCGTGAAATTAGCTCTTAGATAACCTGTTTGCTTCTATTCATACTAAATCTGGTTAAGTAGCTGGTTATAATTAAATTAAAAATGGATTTTGCCTTTAATCCCCCCTTGATCCCCCCTTGATAAGGGGGGTGCCGATCCCCCCTTAGTCTCCCTTTAATAAGGGGGGCATCTGGTAATTTTTAACGCCTACCTACTTACTTATAATTATCTGCGAAAAAAGTTTAGTAATTTCACTGCAATTATAACAGGATTGTCGATGACTAATTTAAAAAAATGGCAAATTATTAAATCTGAGCTAGTTTTTCATAATCGTTGGTGTCAAGTCCGTCAAGACTCGGTGCAGTTATCCTCTGGACAAGTTATCGACGATTATTTCGTTAATATTCGTCCTGAAATTGTGTTAGTTGTTCCAGTTACTGGGGATAATCAATTAGTTTTTGTCCGTCAATATCGTCACGGAGTTAAGGAAATTTTATTAGAATTTCCCGCCGGAGCAGTAGATGCGGGTGAAGATAATATTACTGCAGCAGCGCGTCGAGAATTCGAGGAGGAAACTGGTTATCAAAGTGATTCTCTAATACCTCTAGGTGTTTTGTATGATAATCCCGTTAAAGATACTAACAGAATTCATATTTTTTTGGCTCTTAATGCTATCCCCACTGGTCAACAAAAGTTAGATGTTACCGAGGAAATTGAAGTTATTCTTCGACCTTTACAGGAAATTAATCCCCAAGAAATTACCGTCTCTGGTAGTTTAGCTGCTTTCTATCTAGCGAGGGATTTTTTAAAGCAAAATTAAGGATTTATAGCAGTTATATTAATAGGGAGGTAGGAAGTTTTCGTTTTCGGGAGCCAGTTGTCAGGAGATTATTTTTATTTATTCTCCCCAATTCATAATTGATAAGTAAGTAGTTATAATTAAATTGAAGATAGATTTTGCCTCTGATCCCCCCTTAATCCCCCCTTGATAAGGGGGGTGTCTAACAACTTTTAACAGCTACCTACTTAATTCATAATTTATAATTCCCACTGTCTATGAGTAATTTTTTTATGATTGCTGGCTTTATTCTATCAGCTTATGCGATTGTTGCCAACGATTCCCTACAAACTTTAGGGACTTTTTTAAGTGCCAATGAAGAACGTCCCTGGTGGATTTTATGGCTGTATTCCAGCATAATCTTAGCCTCGATTTTTATCGCTGGTTGGTACATTAATCAGGGAGATGTGGCTTATAATCGACTAGAAATGATTCCCTTCCCAGAAAATTTTACTTGGATTTATATCGTTCCTCCCCTAGCAATTTTAATTCTCACCACTTGGGGAATACCCGTGAGTACAACCTTTTTGGTTTTAACAGTTTTTGCTCCCCAATCTCTAGATGAAATGTTAGTTAAATCCGCTTGGGGTTATGCTCTTGCTGTTATAGTGGGGTTAGTCATCTATCGAATTATTTATCGATTAGAAAACTTTTTCCTAGAAACAGTTAATAAAGAACCTCAAAAAATCTGGGTAGTTTTACAGTGGTTATCCACCGGGTTTCTCTGGAGTCAATGGTTAATGCAAGATTTTGCTAATATTTTCGCCTATCTTCCCAGAAAGTTGGCAGCAATATGGTTAGTTTTATCTCTAACAGTTATGCTACTCCTGCAAACCATCATTTTTATTAATCACGGTGGTCAAATTGAGAAAATTGTCACTAGCAAAACTAACGCCCATGATCCGCGTTCTGCAACAATTATTAACTTGATTTATGGCTTAATTTTACTGTTTTTTGTTGGCTATAATCATATTCCCATGAGTACCACTTGGGTATTTTTAGGTTTATTAGGAGGTCGAGAAATTTCTCTGACTTTAACCAGAGAAACCCCTAATTTAGCCGCCACGGGTAAATTGGTTTTAGGGGATGCCTTGAAAGCTTTTATCGGTATGATTGTTAGTGTTGCTATCGCTCTTGCTTTACCTCTAATCGCTCAAAAAATTAACTATCTATAGGGAGTGGGGTGTGGGGTGTGGGGAGATGTAAATTAAGAATAACAAGATTGGGGAGATAGGCGATCGATTGATGCCCCGGAGTGATAAAGTTTTCTATTACTGATAATCTCGCAATTATCGTTCAACCAGATTAAAGATGCTTCTGTGACTAGACCTTCTTCAAGAGTTACTAGGGAAAAATTGCGAGATTTACCCCTATCAGAGTGGAGAATGCGAGGGACACTAGCAGCATTCAGATAAACAGTTCCCATCTCGGAAGTGACCACGGGATTGCGTAAACGGGAAGTAGTATGACGGAGACGGTGGTGCATATGACCGAAACTGACGAGAGAAACCTGTTTTCCTAATAGCTGTGCTTGTGCGATGGCCGCTGCTAAATCCGGATCCCCGTGGTCCCCTCCCAAAGGTTGCCAATCGCGACCACAGATAGCTTCCGCTTCCTTTCCCAGTCCGGCTGGACCATTGTGACCTAAAAAAATCAGGTTATTATAGGCAGTATCTTGAATATTAGCGATAATTTTGGCAGTAGATTCGGCAAAACTGCTGATATTATAGCGTTCTTGAAAAAATTCCCCATTTTTCCACTCGGAACCTCCCCAAGTAAAGGGACGACCCCCAACAATCGAAAGCTGTAAACTGGGTAAGTCTAGTTTTGAGTAACCCACATGAGCAACCCCTAATAATTCTAACTGGGCGGTGACACGATCTTCTTTATCGCGATCGTAGGGACATTGTTTTCGTCCCCAGGGGGTGGCGCTATACCAAGCGTCATGATTACCGAGAATAACGGCTTTTGGTAAGGACAAACTAGCAATCCGACCGACAATTTCTAGGGATTCATTGCCAAAATCGCCCACAAATAGGGCTAAATCCACTTGTAAAGCTTCTAGTGCTAAATTATCTTCTATTTCCCATTGGTCGTGAACGTCACCGATGACGGCGATTTTATAGGTGCGAGGGAAAGAACTTACCATTACCGGTTATCAACTATCATTTACCAGTAACGATCATAACTAGGATTGGCCGAATAAATAGGGTCTGCTGAAAAAGTTTGTTGGTGGGGGCAGGGTGTGGGGTGTGGGGTGTGGGGTGTAGGGTTTTACCGATTTTGGGGTAGTCAGTTACCTAATTTTCAGGGAAAAAGTACCTGAATTTTACCCCCGATCCCTCCAATGGTCGGCACTTTTTGAGGTCAAAAAAGTCTAAAAGCCTTATCCAACAAGGTTTTTAGATTTATTCAGCAAGCCCTAAATAGACCTCTTGCAAAAATCAAAAATCTTCCTTTAGGTGAGGAGTAAGGAGCCAGTAGTCAGTAGTCAGGAGAATTAAGAATGAGCATTAATCAATTAAATGCTCTATTTAGTGATTTTATGCAATTTTATGCTTATTTTTCTCATTTTTGCCCTCTCAAAAATTAATTATGCAAGAACTCTGGTAAAGATGTAAAGATTTCAAACAAAGTCACCCACAGTCATCGGTTTGTTTGTAAATTTAGATACAGAATTATCAGGGTAATCTGTGTATGTCTTTACTACAATCCCGCACTACTGCCGTTGTTACTTGCCCCCAAGCAAACACATGGGTACAACTCAGAATGCTTCCCTCTCCATACAGCTTTGATGAAGCGCTACTACTCTGTGAACAGGATCAGGGCCGTTGGGTGGCATGGATTCCCGATTTTGGCGAAATTATCTTGATCGAAGGGCAATTTGAGGGATAAACTAACTCTTGCTAACAATTAAAGCAGATAAACAGCGATCAATCACTTGTTTTAATACTAGAGCCGTCCAATCGATATCGGCTGCGCTGGTGTCCCTTCCCAGGGTTAAACGAATTCCCGCTAATGCTTCTCGATCGCTGTAGCCCATAGCTTTTAAAATTGGACTGGGGGAAAGTTTGCCACTATGACAGGCGGATCCAGAACTAATACCGATTCCTGCTAAATTAAGCTGACGAACTAGCTGTTTTCCCGTGATGTGACTGTCATCGTCCGGACGGACAATAAAGCTGACGTGGTGGGGTAAACGATAGAATCGGTCTCCTGTGGGCAGCAGATAAGGATAATCGGCTAAGAGGTCAAATAATCGATCTCGCAGGGCTATTAAACGCATTTTTTCGCTAATTAAATCTTTTTGGGCTAATTCGGCCGCTAAACCGAAAGCTGCGATCGCTGGTACGGCTGGGGTTCCCGATCGCAGGCCTTTTTCCTGGCCACCGCCCCGCAGTAATGGTAAAATATCGACACCAGTTCTGATGTATAAAGCCCCCGATCCTTGCATTCCATAAATTTTATGGCTAGAAAGAGATAATAAATCTATGGGCAGTTTCCGCACATCAATATCGCATCTTGCCGCCACCTGCACCGCATCGGTGTGAAAAAGCACTCCCCTTTCTCTGGCAATGCTGCCCAATTCTTCAATCGGTTGTAGGGTTCCCACCTCACTTTGTCCGTAAATAATGGAAATTAAGACCGTATCGCTTTGAATTGCGGCTTTTAGGTCTAAAGGATTCACCCTACCTTGACGATTGACGGGAAGACGAGTAATTTGCCAACCTTGCTGCTCTAATTGTTTACAGGGTTCAGCGATCGCCGAATGTTCCACACTAGAAATAATTATATGACGGGGGCGGTTATACTGTTGAGCAACCCCGATAATCGCTAAATTATCGGCTTCCGTGCCGCCAGAAGTAAAGATAATCTGGTCTGGATTGGCATTAATTAACCCTGCTACCTGTTCTCTGGCCATTTCGATGACTGTTGCCGTATCCTGTCCCCAAGTGTGTAAACTGGAGGGATTGCCCCAATGATGCCGGAGAATAGTGGCAACCCGCTCGATCACTTGGGGATGAGTGGGGGTAGTGGCACTATAGTCAAGATAAATTTGCATTATTTTACAATCTGAGAAATGAGAGTCAAGAAAGGCAGCTATTCTCAGTTTAGCCGTTTAAGAGATTAGAAAGCGGGTTTCTGGGTTTCTTAAAACTGCTTTCTAGCATCTTTTCTGATCTCAGGGTAAACCAAAACTCTGAGCAAGGTTTTTCATGGTACGGAACAGCTTATAAGGCTGGTTAGGAAAAGTTTGAAAGTCAAACCTTTGGTAAAATCTCACTGCTTTATCGTCAACCGCCTCTACCACCACCGCAAAACACCCCGTTGTTTGACTGACTCTCAGACTTCTATATAAAGCATCCATAATCAACAATTTCCCCCAACCAGATCCCCGACAATCAAGATCCACTGCTAATCTACCAATTAAAGTCACGCCAACTAGCGGATATTTAGGCAACTTTTTACCAAGACTTTGGGGTAGCGATTCGAGATTGATGCTACTCATGGATAAAGTATAGTAGCCCATGATTTTTTCGCGTTCTCGGTCAACGAGAACGTAGGGAATGGCAATATTTCGCTTCTTATCTTGGGTAGCGAGATCGTGTAAGTAGCGATCCAGTTGTTCGTTACCACAGCTAAAAGCCGCCCGATTGTGATGGCTTTCGAGAGTTTCTAGACAAAAATCAACAGATTCCGAATTTAACACAAATCTAGCAACTATTTATTCATCATTTGCTTATACCATTGAGCGTCTGCTTGAGCTTGCTCGGAGGGAGCGGGGGGATTTAACAGGGCCTCGACAAAAACGAATTGATCGCGTTCGGTTAATTCTACCAATTGGCTATCTTTGATCGTTTGCATAGCTGCCTCAGCCAAAACTGACACCATAAACTCAGTCAAGTTCTGTCCCCGTAAAAAGGCAGCCATCTCCATCAGTTGCTTTTGCTCTGCTGTTATGGAAGCCTCTAACCGCGCATTGTTGCCGATTTTAGTCCCTTGGGGTAAATCTTTATCTGGTTTCGTTCTCATGGCTTAGAAATTATCTAATTTAAGCACATTATATTCTCAGAAAACGGGTTTCTGAGTTGATAAGAAAGCGGGTGGCTCTTCTAGGTTCTGTGTGATAAGTTTAACTTACATAGGATCGATCTTTGTGTCCTCTGTGTCTGGAGTGGTTCCCTCCACTCCCTCGCCAGCAGGACTGTATCTCAGAATACATTTTACCCACCAAATCCAAAAGAGCCAGCGGGTTTCTGGGTTGATGATGAGAAACCCGCCTTCTGAGTTGATGATGAGAAACCCGCTTTCTGGCTTATACTAAGCGTCAGAGGGTTTACAGGGGTTAAGTTATGACAGGAATTGAAACAACCATTGTAACGGCATTGACTAATAATTTTATTGGCCAAATGATTAAATCGGGGTGGGAGGGTATTAATAAAAATGAGTTATTGAATAAAGATGTCGGACAGATTATCAAAGAGGGAAAGTATCTTTTTTTACGGGAATATACTCAACGTTACTGGGATCGGCACGGCATGATTAAGGTTTTAAAAATGTCTAAGCCGATGGATTTGGAGTCAATTTATGTTAATGTCAAATGTTTAGGAAATTTAGTCAGGGATTATTATGATGAAAATTTAGAAAATAAATATCGTGAGAGTAAGCAGCGACGGTTTAACTTTAGGGATGATGGTAAAAAAGATGGTTTACTTTTGGCTAATCAAGAACAATATTTAATGGTACTTGGTGATCCCGGTATTGGTAAATCTACATTTTTGCGAAAAGTTGGTTTAGAAGCTCTCAAGGGAAAGCAAGGCAGTTATCAGCATCCTCTAACACCTGTTTTACTGGAGTTGAAAAACTTTAAAGAAAACGAGATTAATATTCAGGCATTAATTGAAGAGGAGTTTAAAATCTGTGGTTTTCCCAATGTGGAAAAAAATATAAGCAATAAACTAGAAAAAGGGGAATTACTAATTTTATTAGATGGTTTGGATGAAGTGCCAACAGCTAATGTTTATAATGTAATCGAGAAAATTCAAGATTTTGTAGATAGGCATCATAAAAATCGTTTTATTCTCTCCTGTCGTACTGCTGCTAGAACTCATCTTCGACGATTTACCGATATTGAAATTGTCGAATTTGATGATCAGCAAATTCAAAGTTTTATTGAACATTGGTTTAGTTCGGAATTAGACCGCAAAAATGAGACGGCTAAAAATTGTTGGGAACTGTTGCAAAAGGAGGAGTATAAAAGTGCAAAAGAGTTAGCCCATACACCGTTATTGTTGACTTTTTTGTGTTTAGTTTATGATGAAAATCAATCTTTTCCCACAAATCGCAGTCGCCTTTATCAAGATGCGTTAAGAATTTTATTGGAAAAATGGTCAGCCGAAAAACGTTTACCTAATCGCGGTTTAGTTTATGAAAATCTCAGTATTGAGCAAGAAGAAATTTTGCTGTCTGAAGTTGCTTATCAGAATTTTGTAGCAGATAAACTTTTTTTAGAAAAACGAGAAATTGTTAAGCAAATTAAAGATCACCTTAAACAAAACTTAAATGCTCCGCAACATTTAGACGGAGAAAAAGTATTAAAAACCATTGAAATTGAACAGGGAATTTTAGTAGAGCGGGCTAGATCTGTCTATTCTTTTTCTCATTTAACCCTTCAGGAATACCTCACGGCTCAGTATATCTATGATAATGATTTGATTGAAGAAACAGTTAAGAATTATGTAACAGAAACTCGTTGGCAAGAGGTGTTTTTGTTAGTGGCGGGTTTGATGCGAGGGAAAGCCGATAAATTGTTATTAGCAATGGAGAAAGAAGCCCATAATTATCTTACAACGCCCCTCGGTCAAAAATTAGTGCCGATTTTGCAATGGGCAGATGAGATGACTAAAGATTCTGTTGATAGTCCGATTAAACCTGTAGGAAGAAGAGCGATCGTCTATTGGCTCTTCATCGCCAACGCCAACGTCACCGCCAACGCCAACTTCATTGTTACCGCCAACGCCAACTTCATCGGTATCGCCATCGCCAACGCCTACGCCCCCGAGATCACCTACAAAATCTCCCGTATCTTCTTTACCCCCAAACTCATCGATGAGTTTGTCCAGTTAGTTAACTTATTTGCTCAGAATCGAATTATTTCTAAGGTTAATTTTTCCCAATTAATCGCTGATTTAGAAGCTTTCAAACAAATTATTCCTGATGATAAAGCAACTAAAAAAGAACATCAAGAATTTGCTGATCGATTAGTTAAAAGGTGGAATACTGCTTTTAATTTAACGCCTAAATTACTTAAGTTATCCACCTACAAATTTGACGATATAAACAAGCATTATTTTTATATTAATCACCTGATTCTCGACTGCCAAAAAGTGGCTGTTAATATTTCCCCTACCGTTTGGCAAGAAATCGAAGACCGAATGCTCCGCATTCCTTAACTTCTACTTTTTTTATCTACTGAGTAAAGCACAGAAAACGGGTTTCTCCGAGAAACCCGTTTTCTACTCATGCACTCATGCAAAAAGGAGAATAAATAATCAGTTTTTAATAACCGGATTTGGTATTACTAAGACTGCGAATGTATGAAAACCCATCAATTGGGCAAAAGCTCAACGATGCGTTTTTAAGCTCCAAAAACTGCTATAGTTGTCAGCCAGGACCAATCAATTCTGATTAGCGTCAGTTTTTGTAGGCGCTTTTGTCGGTGGCGATTGATGTCCAGTTATCTGAACTAGGAAGAACAATCTGTCTTTTACTTAGCTGTTGCCAAATATCTACTAGGAAAACTAGCAAGAATAGATGAACAGCACCTAGAAACTGATGTCTTTCAAAGATAAAGAAGAACTTGGGTAATAAGGGAATATTCGGTGGTTTTTGAAAACCTAAATACTGTTGTGCTTGTGTCACATAAGCATTAGATACTTGGGAATAAAGAAAACAACCGTAGGCAAAAGCAGCAAATAAAGAGGCGAGTAGGGCGCGTCTGGATACCAAGAAATCCTGATAGTAGAGCCAGATAATACTGATCAGGATAAAAGGATAACCTATATAGAGATAGCGCTGATGAGTGCCACTGAGAAGAATATTAAAACCTAGGTAACTTAGTCCATGGAAAAGGCAGAGAAGTACCATTAAATAGGTAGGATTATATTTAGGGCTAATCGCCTCGGTTTTGGTGGCGAGAATTTGCCAAATCTTGATTAAACCTGTACAGATAAGAAAACCCATGAAACCAGCATAGAGTAAAAGCCCTGCTTGGTGAGGGCTGATACCTTTTTTCCAGCTACCCAGCTGCAAATCCATAAAAGGTACTCGGGAGGAAGCACGGGGTTCTAAACCGAGAAATATCCAGATATTAAAGCCATTTCCTGAGATTTTGTCACCGTGACCACTACCAGATTTTAAGACAAAGAGGAAACTAGACTGAATCAGTCTGAGGGGAACCGCAAATAAGCTATCTAGGTAGAGGAAAAATCCGAGGCTTAAAAGTAGAGTTGCTCCCAGCCAGATTAAGCCTTTAGTCTGGTATCTTTGCTGGAATTTGTAACCTGTGGTGAGGATAAGTAGGGCAAAAAAGGGTAGGGAAAAAATAAAGAGTTGTTTAGTGAGAATAAATAAGACTAAACTAAACATCCCCAGGAGAAACCAGAGGATATTTTTGAGCAGAGTGTTTGTCTCACTCCAAGATTGGAAAAAAGCAATGGTCGCCAGAAGGCAAAATAATAAGCCTACGTTGTCAATCTGTCCCCAGAGAGAACCTGCCGCCCAGATAAATAGCACTAGGGTTATGCTTAAACCGATGATTACGGGGCGTTTGAATTTTAAGATTCTCGCTAGGTAGGTGAGAAGGAGAAAATTGACAGCATCAACAAATGCTAGGTAAAAACGGAAGTAGTAGATAGCTTCGGTTTTTTCGCTAATTCCCAATAGGGATTTTATCGCCGCAATTACGCCGCCACTCGCCAGTATACCTATACTAGGATAGTTGGGGACTTTGCGAGGACAATCCATATATACTTTACCTGCTGCGAGACAATCCCCCCATCTACTAAATTGGAAGACATCGGTAACGTGGTAAATGGGGAGAAAATAGACCAAAATAAAAGGGAGGGCTACTCCTAGCGTATAGGCAAGGGGGATGAGGAAGTTATTTTTTTCCCCTCGGTTGATTGAGTCTAGAAAGTTTTTCATTATTTAGTAGGGTTTGCTGAAAAAGTCGCTCAGGTAATTACAGCGCTTTGCAAAACTGAGAGGCACAATAACAGCAATGGGTGGAATAGTTTCTCAAGTGTTCCTCGCTTACTAACATCAAGCCAAGCTTTAAGATAGCTTTTAAGGCTTCTTCCGTTTTCGGGGCGAGTTTTTTCACGAGAGATTTCAATTCCCACCAAAGATGTTCTATTAGCTCACCATTCAATTCTGATTAGAGTCACTGGCTGCGGCCATTTGCATTCTCTGCACCAGATTATCGAGGGCTAATTCTAGATGTAAACCGGCATCTACGGCGGTCCAACCCTGTTCCGTTAGGTGTCGCCATTCAAAGTGTAGGTGCGGACCGGTAGAAAGTCCCGTACTACCCACACGACCGATAACCGCACCCTGTTCCACCCATTCTCCCGGTTTGACGGTAATTTCTGAAAGGTGGGCATAACGAGATTCTTGACTACCATCGAGGTGACGTAAAATCACCGTTAATCCGTAACCTCCCAACCAGTCGGCGGTGGCCACTTCCCCTGCGTAGGCGGCTAATACAGGTGTTCCCATAGGTGCGCCTAAATCAGTACCCGCGTGCATGGCCCGATTCCCGCTGACTGGATGATTTCGCCACCCAAAAACCGAGGTAATTTGGGCGGGAAGAGCGAGGGGAAAGAGTAAATCCGTGCGTTGAGTTGGGTTAGAATCCGTGGGACTTAAACGGGTGGCCCGCTCATAGGTGGTCGCTTCGCTGATTGCTTCCACTTCTGCGCGAGTCACCGGGGCCAAAGCCAATTTTACGCCATTCCATTCCGGGGGATTGAGGGCTACCACCTGACTTGGAATCACCGTGGGGGCAGCCAGACGTACCGGGGCGCTAGAAGCCACGAGAGTGGGGGCATAACGACCCAGGGAATTATTAGCGATAACCGGCTGATTTCGGGGCTGCCGTCCTACCCGCACCGCCGGATTAGGATTGAGACGCACCCGGGCCAGATTAACCGGGGGTAAGGGTTTGGCCACAGTGCTGACCGGCTGACGACGGGAAGACCGGGCCGCCAGATTACAGCTACCTCCTACCAGTTGACCATTTTGGGCGATGGTTTGGCAACCACTGCGGCGCTCGGTGACGACAACGGAACTGGGGGGGTTAAAGTTTCTAGTATCGATAAAATTATTTTTACCGCCGGCCCGGGGGGCAAGGGTAGGCATATCGGTTCGATGGTTTTCGGGGATAGCCAGACGGGGGGCAGGATTAGTATTTTCTTTGATAACGGGGGCTTTTAGAGTCGGGGCGGCATTTTCCACTACCGGGGTTTCGCTGCCAGTTTCGGAATTAGCGATCGCATTGGGAGCAAGAGTGAGCAGACCGCTGATTACTAAACCGAGACCACTGCATAAACTCAGCTTCTTTTTTAAGGATTTTCCGAGAAAAAGTTTCAATATCACCGATGAAGGATACATAGGGCGGCCTCACTTCTCACAGTTTAGTCAAAAAAATATTTAGACTCAATTATAGCCGAGACTAACCCTACCGGCCGGTATATAAATTTCGCTACTGGCATTGTCCGAAGTGAGTTTAACTTTTAATTCTCCTCGATCGCTTACCCCGGTTATTATACCCTGATAGCCCTCGAAAGCTATCTTTTGACCAAAATTGGCAAAAAGTTCTAAATAGGAGGCTAATAGGACTTTTATGCCGCTATGACAGTAATATTCATAGCCGTATAGGATAGCATCACTGGTGAGAGAGGTTAACTGAGCGATCGAGGTGATTTTATTGCCAGTAAAAGCCTGTAAATTAATACCGGTGGGGGGGACAGGATTAGACCAATTGAGGCCTACTCCGATGACTGCTTGCGGGATGTTTTGGCCCTGAATACGGGTTTCTAGGTTAATTCCCCCTAGTTTGCGCCCTAATAATACCAAATCGTTCGGCCATTTGATTTTAACAGGTATTTCTTGACAATTGAGGTGATAAGCGATGCCCCAAACTGTAGCGAGAACGAGATGGGCAGATTTATCCACCTCTAAATCAAGATTTAAAGCCAAAGATAAATATAATCCTCCCGGTTCAGAAATCCACTCCCTTCCCCATTGTCCTCTCCCGGCACTTTGTTGACTAGCAGTCACCACAAAAGGCGGCTTTTCCCCCGACTCTAATAATTGCCAAGCTTTAGTATTAGTGGAAGGTAATAGCTCAAAGTGATGGATTTTGGGCATAAATGGGGAGTGGGGAGTATTTTCAGTGTTGCCAAAGGCACGGCGTAGCCGTCCAGTAAACAGTAAACAGTAATCAGTGACCTGATACTAAATCCGTTGAGTATAGGCTAAATATCAGGAGAGGCACTCCTGCAAGTGGAGTGACTCTTAAATGATTACAGATGTGTCAGCAGCTGCGTGTAAGCATCCCACCGAAAAACTAATGCGCGGGGGGTTGTTTGGGGTAGAACCCCCCAAAAGCTGGGATTGAGCGATAAAATCGCAAGTAACGCCCAATTTGAGCAGAGAGTTTCCCTTTAAAAA
>NZ_JBLZRT010000077.1:0-21996 GCF_048564745.1 Microcystis sp. | reverse complement strand
TAGACCTCTTGCATAAATCCGAAAACAAACGATAGAAACAATAATGGGAGGGACTTTCAGTTAATTATTTATTAGTAGTTGATAATCTTCAAAAATGTTGCTGTACAAGGATCGACTTAAGACTTTTGCAAGAGGTCTATTTCTGCATTTTGTTGAGTTTCTGCACAATCCAGATAAAAACCCTTTAAACATTTGAAAGACCGCCAGTCGCAGTAGGAGAAGAGTCTCCTACTGCCCGCAAACTTAAATGATCTCTCGATCTAGATCACTAGCACTGGTCTGGCCACAGCAATGTTGTAACCACTCAGTTGAATGATCGCATCATTAGCGGCTTGGAAACCCGCCACTCCATTATTGAGAGCGATAAAAGTACCACTTTGACCTCTCACTTTAAAAGCCGCCGCCGTGTTAGCAGCAAAGTTAGTGTTGGTTAAGACAGCTTGAATAGCGGCTGCGCTTAAATTCAAAGCTGTCCCTTTCGATGCGGTCAAAGTGATTGCCGCAATAGACCCAGGGGCATTAATGCGATCAAGACTAGCACCTGTGCCACTGTAGCCTTGAATAACATCAAAGCCAGTCAGCAGCGACTCACCGAGGGAATTGTAATTGAAAGTATCGGATCCCGTGCTTCCCGTCAGGGTATCTTTGCCAAGACCGCCTGTCAGGTTATCATTACCAGCCCCACCATCGAGGGTGTCGTTGCCTCCTAAACCGCTAAGGGTGTCATTACCTACCACTCCAGCCAGGGCATCGGCAAAGCTCGTCCCGACCAAGTTGTTATGGGCTGCGTTACCATCATTGTCAAGAATGGTGGCCGTAGCAGCGCTAGGTCCACTAATCGTGTAGCCGACGGGGGCGGTAATTCTGGTGATGATGGTTTCACTGGGATCACTCAAGAGGTCATCTTTGGTGGGCAGAGTGATGGTAGCATTGCGGGAACCCGCCGCAAAGGTGACGGTGTTACGAGTAGTGCCTGTGTAGTCCACACCAGGAGTCGCTGCCCCCGCCAAGGTGTAGTTAACCGTTAAGGCACTGGAGAGGTCGCCAGTGCGGGTCAGGGTAAAGACACTGCTTACTGAACCTGCTTCCTTACCATCGGCGGTTTTGGCGATCGAGATTGTTTTCGTCGATCCGCCCCCCGTACCAATAAGCATTGACCAACCACCAGCAATAGTTCCCACGTCTAATCCCGCGTCATCCACAACATAGAGGCTCCAGGTTCCATTGGGGTTGATGCCGTTGAATACGGAGAAATCCGTACCGTAGGGGCCACCGGGAGCGGGCGAGTTAAAGAAATCACCGGTTCCAAAGTTTGTGGCCTTATAACTGCCACTGGTAATTAGCCCTGAATCAGGCAAGAAGGAGGTTGCCGTCGGATCAAAGGTGAGACTGACATTACTGACATCACTTGAGCCACCCACATCGGACATTAATAGGGCTTTGGTTCCCGTGGGACCCACCAGTAATACATCAATATCATCGGGCCAAGTATGGCTCAGGTTTGTCAGCGTTACTTTCAGGCTATTAATATTACCGCTTAAGCCTGAAACATTAATAGTGGAAGGATAGGGGGTACTGGAACCACTATCAGGAATAGTAATCGGGTTAGGGTTACTAAAAATCGGTAGGGTTTCTTCGGAAACAATCGTTCCTGTGGCTGTTCCGGGTGAACCGCCAATATAACCGGTGCCGCTATTAACCGTGAGAGCCACTGTTTCGTTAGCGATTTCGGCAATAGTGTCAGCAATCGGATCAACCACGACCGTTGCCGTTGTCGCACCAGCAGCAAAAGTGACGGTTCCCAGTTTTGTCGTCGGGTTAAAGGTGACAGCACTACCTGTTAATACGTTGTAATCGGCTGGGTCGCTTCCCACCGGGGCGGCGTTGGCTATGCCACTCGCCCCGAAGTTAACGGTCAGGGGAGAACTCAGGTTTAAGTTAGTGCGAGTAAAGGTATAAACCAAGTTAGTCACACCGTCTTCCTGCACAGTGGCCGGACTGACGCTGACGGTTACAGAAGGTAAGTTAGCCGCCGCCAAAGCGTTAAACACATTGAGCCGCTTACCAGAAACCGTTCTCCCTGCTAAAGCCGCAATAGAATCCCCCGTATTCATTAAGGTGTTTTTCACCTGTTGGGCTGTCCAAGTGGGATTTTGTGACCACAACAAAGCCGCCGCCCCCGCCACATGGGGACTGGCCATGGATGTGCCTGAAAGGGTCGCGTATCCACCACCAGGAGCTAGACTGTAAATGTCTGAACCAGGCGCACCCAAATCTACGCTGTTTAAGCCATAGTTGGAAAAGGAAGAGAGAGCATCGGTGCGGGTGGTGGAAGCAACACTAACAATGTTGTCAAGATTGTAGGCCGCAGGATACATGGGATTAATATCTGCGTTAGCCGAATTATTACCAGCCGCCGCAATAAATAAAGCCCCCGCCTGACCCGCCGCGTTAATCGCATCGTAGAGCGCTTGATTAAAACCGCCGCCTCCCCAGGAATTATTGGTGAGCTTAACTCCTTTGGCCGTCGCATAGTTAATTGCCAAGATGGCATCGGAAGTCCAGCCTGACCCCGTATCATCAAGGAACTTCAGTGGCATGATTTTGGCATTCCAAGCCACCCCTGTCACGCCGACCCCATTATTTCCTTTGCCTGCGATAGTTCCAGCCACATGGGTTCCGTGACCATCAACATCACCCGGGTCATTGTCGTTGTAGGCAAAGTCCCAACCGCGAATGTCATCAACGTAGCCATTGCCATCGTTGTCAATGCCGTCGTTGGCAATCTCCCCTGGGTTTGTCCAGATATTACCGGCCAAATCGGGATGGCTGTAGTCCACCCCCGAATCAATAACCCCAATCACTAAATTAGGATTGCCTTTTTGAATATCCCAGGCTTCCGGGGCATCAATATCGGCATCGGGAGTACCGCCACTTTGTCCGGTGTTATGCAATCCCCACAGTTGACCAAAACTGGGGTCATTGGGGAATGTCGCCTTCGGAGTGATTGTGCCTTTCGTCAGAATATAGTCGGGTTCAATGTATTCAAAAATCGGATTGGAGCGATATTGTGCCAGAATCTTCTCCACAGAGAGCGACCCCGATAACTTCCAAACCTCTGCCCCCGTTAGTTTAATCTTCTGGGTGCTAACAGCACCAAAGAGGGACTGAAACTGAGCAACTTGGGCGCTGGCGATCCCTTGCTTAAACTTGACAATCAGTTGATTGGGAGCATAAGGAGCAGGGGTGCTAGTTGCCGGCGGTTTTAGCTCTGAGGTGACGGGAGCGGCACTGGGTACAGAGGCAAGACCCAACCCTGGACTGGTGGGATAACGAGAAGAGTCAATACTAAGAGAAGCGGGAAACAATGGGGAACTCTTAGCAGCAGGGGAGGCTGAAACCGTAGGAGCCTCCGAGGAGACTGTAGATGGGGAGGGGTTAGAGTTCAGGACTGCTAAGGGAGAAGTTTCCTTCGATACAGTTAAATCGTCGGAACCGGTTAAATCAGCCGTGATTGGGAAGGATTGCTCAAAACTCAAAGAATCTTCTAGAGATGACATATCTGTACTAGATAAGTTGGAACTTACTTGTGTTGTCTTCATCACCAGGCACACCCCATTTTCCGAAAATTAATCGGTCAATTACTTGGGGGTGTTGGATTGTTTCTGTTTTCTCTTTATGGTTAGGGAAAAAGACTAGCCCAACTTTTCTGCCCTGGGGCTAAATCTCTTGTTTGCTTACATCATAAATGGACAGGTTCTAGGAAAAAATAAATTTTTTCTTAAATTTATCCAAGAGCCTGATGAGTCACAGCAAGAAAGACAGCATTATTGAGAATGAAAAAACGTGGAAGTATTAAGCTGCCTGTGCATTTAAATTACTTCTTGAGACGCAGTTAAAATTCGTTGCGTAAATGCGTCCTAGCTTACTAGGTCAGGGTTTCTCAATCAACCGAGTAAATACTAAGACTATTTTTCAAAAACTGTAGCCCAATTATAAAAAAGATAATTAAGTGGATAAATTGCCTCTTATTGTTTCTGTGTGTAAGGGAGAATAATAGAAGTAATTCTCGAAAATATGGTCTTTAAAGCCTTGCCTAGCAAGATTTGTATAAATAATAAAAATCAATAAATACACCAAGTTTATCAGAGACGATAAATGGGTAATATTTGGGGGATAAAAAATAGTTTTTTGTTCAAAAGCTGGCAAACTTTGTCATAGTTTTTAAACTGATCAACGAATTAAATTTTTTAAATGTAAATCAGTAATTTTCCTTGTTTTTCTATTAATTACCAGCCAAATATACACCTTTATCTTCTTACAATAAACCAACCACCACATTCAAATCACGGCTCTCTTGGATTTGGTGGGTAAAATGTATTCTAAGATACATTCCTCCTAGCGAGGGGGTGGAACGAACCACAGAGACACAAAGGACACAAAGATCGATCGCTTCTATGGTAAGTTAAGCTGATCACACAGAACCTAGAAGAGCCAAATCACTACCTATGTCTTAAATTGAACATTCTCCTCACCTCAGTCCGGTTTCTGCGGTTTGATTGCTTGCTGTCACCAACTGAAGAAACCTTCCCTTTAGATGAGCCTACTTTTACCTCAATCTGCTTAACCGGAACCGTGGCTAAATTAATCTTTTTTTCCTAAGTTCCCTGGAAAGATTAAGGTAAAAATTAGACATATCCGCCCTTAGATTGGCTAATCATGGCTATTTGCCACTGGTTCGGGGCTATCCTCGCCAATCCAAGCCCTAACTAACTCGTAGCAGAGACCGAGCAGAACCGGCCCGACGAACAAACCGATAATCCCGTAGGCGATCACTCCCCCGAACACCCCGAGCAGAATCACCACCATGGGAATGGGCAGACCGCGGCCCATTAAAATCGGCTTGAGGAAATTATCCACCAAGGTGGCGGGAATCATCCAGATGGTAAATAATAGGGCGATGGAATGGGGTAGTGTTACCCAAGCGTGAATCAGCGCCCCCAAGACAATCAAACCGGGGCCAATTTGGAGAATGCCCAAAATTAGGGTGAGGAGAGTTAATAAACCGGCCGCAGGCGTTCCCACCGTTACTAAACCGATGCCGATCAAAAGACTCTGGATAATAGCAACGCCAATAATACCGCGGCTAACATTGCGGACGGTAGAGGCGGTCAGACCGGCCAGCGCGATTCCTCGACCCGGGGCGATCTTTTCCGCTAACCGGTTCATCGGGCGAGTCAGATTTTTAGCCGAGAGGGTGAGGGCTGCCGCAATCAGAATCGAGGCGATAAATTTCAGCACCGTCAGACCGGTACTGGTGGCCAGAGAAAGGGAGATTTTTCCCAGTTCTTTTAATTGTGGCTCGAAGCGTTGAAGAAATTGACCTGTGTTATCGGATGCCTGCTGCCAGAGACTGGCAATCCTTTCGCCAATTAGCGGCCAGGTGGCCACATCGTCGGGGGGAGGGGGAATCACCGCCGCACCAGTATCGATATACTCGGCCAGCGTTCGCAGATTACCCGCCAGAACCGCTGCAATGCCACTCACCGGACCGATAATAATCCCTAGACAAAGTAGGGTGAGGAGAACTGCGGCTAGTTTCGCCCGGCCAGCGAGTAACTTTTTTAACCAGAGAAAGATCGGATACCAAGCGATCGCTAGAATTGCTCCCCAGAGGATCATGGTTAGGAAGGGACGCAGCAGGGTAAAACCGGCAAATAACAACAGGCCGAGAAAAAACAGCCGGATGACGAGATCGATAATTTTAGCGTCATTTTTCATCAATAGCGATCGCCTTTTGGCTAGATGAGGACATTTCTGCAATTATGGCAGTTTTTCGTTATCGGTAGTGATTCGCTGGTAGTGGTGAGCCGTCTTGCTGATCTGGTGGGGATTGTGTAGAATGTTTCCTGATCAAAATAACTGCCCGATAAATCTTGACAACTGATTCTTTCAGGGTAAATCTCCTGAGAAATATCTTTTTTTTGGTCGGTGCAATGCTTACTTGCAATCGTCTTGATCGAGTAAAATCGACTAATTTAATCTGTTAACAAGGATGCAAGCAAATTTATTAGAAGTGCGCGGAGCCACCCGTCGATTTGGGGGATTAGTCGCCGTCGATGGGGTTTCCTTTCAGGTACAAAAAAACGAGATTTTTGGCTTAATTGGACCGAATGGGGCGGGAAAAACGACTTTATTTAATCTGATCACCGGTTTAATTCCCCTATCGAGTGGTGATTTAATTTATCAAGGCGACAGTCTGGCGAATTATCGTCCTCACCAGATCGCTCAGGCAGGAATTGCCCGTACTTTCCAGAATTTGCGCTTATTTGGTGAATTATCGGCTTTAGAAAATGTTGCGATCGCTGGTCACATTCACAATAGCTCCAATCTTTGGACGGGAATTTTGGGTTTACCAGTTTCGAGAAGGGAGGAGGAAAAAACCTACAAAAGAGCGGGGGAATTATTAGATTTAGTCGGATTAACCGACCAAAGCAATCGCAAAGCCCGTAATTTAGCCTATGGCGATCAAAGACGCTTGGAAATTGCCCGCGCTTTAGCTTTGCAACCCCAGTTATTACTCCTCGATGAACCAGCAGCCGGGATGAATCCCAGCGAAAAGGGGTCATTAAGTCAGCTAATTCGACAAATCCGCGATAATTTAGCTTTGACTGTCCTGTTAATCGAACATCATGTGCCTTTAGTGATGGGATTATGCGATCGCATTGCTGTGTTAGATTTCGGTAAGTTAATCGCTTTGGGAGATCCAGCTACAGTCAGGGAGAATCCTGCGGTGATTGAAGCTTATTTAGGGGATGAATAAGGATTTTAGATAAATACTCTTCAGGTTAATGGGAGATAAGTAGGTAGGCGTTAAAAATTATCAGACACCACCCTTATCAAGGGGGGACTAAGGGTAGGGTTGATTCATGAATCAACCCTACTATGAATCAACCCTAGGACTGAGGGGGGATCGAACCTAAAATCCATTTTTAATTTAATTATAACCAGCTACTTAACAATGATTATTTAATTACCAGAGATAGTCAAAAAAAGAGTTAAAGTTTCTCCCGATCGATATTTTGTCATAAGTACGGACGCACAATTATTTGTAGGATGGGTTAGCGGTAGCGTAACCCATGCTAACTCATCCAGTCGCTTAATTCCTTTAATCTTGTTAGCGCGTAACAACTCTCGACGCACCTCATAATCAGCAATTTCTGGAAGAATAACCCTAATACCTGCTTTAATTAGTGTTTGTAGCCAAAAATTACAAGCTAGACTTTCAGGCGCTCGCTTAGGATTAGTAATTAAACCGATAATTCCCGTATCTAATAAAATTACTCTATTCACCAAGTTACTCCCTTTAAGTGAGCCGGAAATAAAGGACGCTCAGATAAACGATCTTGATCGAGTGCTTCGATTAAATATTCACCGGTTTCTTGTTGTTCTTGTTCATCTTCTTCATCAATCCAAGATTGAAGTAAATTAACCAGTTTGGTCTGTTTTTCTTGTTCTAAAATAGTATCTTTAAGTAGCTTGAGGACATAATCTTCTAGAGAAAGACCTTTCTCCGTCGCTTTTTGGCTGAGATATTGTTCGATTTCCGATGTTAAATTAAGAGTTAGTGGCATGGGCTTGACTTGAATCAATTTATCGTGTCTTTAACTATTATAAACAAAAAAGCGATCACACTCTACAAATATAGCGCAATCGCCCCTAATTTAAGACTTCAATTGTTGCTCGATTTGCCAGTTTTCTATTAAACACTAACTAGCAAAGTCAAATACTGGTGTTTCAATTACCCGTTTTGGTCGCTTATTTTCCCAGACAATTTCCTGCAAGCGTTCGACAGTTTCTGGTGCAAAAAAACGCTCTCCCGTTTCTACACAGACTCTAGCGGGGACATTTTCTATAATAAAAAAATTGCCATTGATTTCAAGGGTATAGGTAACTTCTTGTTCAATTAAGGTTTCTTGTCTAGAATTAGTTGACATCTGGTGTTCTCCTTGATTTAAAATCAATCCATAAATTTGGATCGGGTTCATATAGGGTAATAATTTTGAGCAAAGGGCGAGAGGGATAGCTACAATGAATGTGTAAGGCTCTATTAATTAGAGTAAATCCAAAAAGTAAACAGCTTGCACCATACTTATCAGCTGGATAATCTTCAATAATTTCGCTTTGTTCCATCGCCTCCCGTAATTCTTGAACACTGATCTGACGCAGGATACTTTGATTGACAGCGTGTTGAGAAAATTCCAATTGGTTTTGTCTAACTTTTTGACGAATTTCCTCAATCATTTCAGTGATAGCCGCCTTTAATTTGATCGTAAATATCCGTCGCTGTCATTTCACCAAATAACTGATCTTTAGTTTCTAAATAATTTAGAGGTTGGGATGCTGTTTCTCTTAGAAAGAAAGCCGCTTTAGCAATTCCCAATCTCTCTACGAGAGCTTTAACTCCCTCTTTTCTAATTTCCTCAATCTCAGGAATCGTCAAATCTGTTTGAATTTTCATAGTAATTTTTCGGCTCTCCCGTATTTGTGGTGATAAGAAAAGGTTATCTAAGGGAGGGTGTATGCCATACGCCCCTACAGAAAAGGAATTTGCCAGGCTGTACTAGGATTATAACACAAAAAGCGATCGCCCTCTACAAATATAGCGTGATCGCATCTAATTCGAGACTATAGCTTTATTCGCCATTCCCTTCGCTTTCTTATAAATACTCAATCCCGCCCTGCATTTTGTCAGGACTCAGCCTTTAGGTTAGCCTGTACTGTAGAAGCAAGAGTTTTGTTATCTCGCATTACTCTGATCAACAATCTTAATGCTTCGTTAACCGCATCAGCAGTGGGAAACATTTCCGCGACATCAGGCTCCAAGCGCACAGTGACTCCACCAAAGCTTTTTCTTCCAGAGCCTAACTTTCTAACTCGGAGGTGCTTCAAGTCATACTCTGTCCGTAAATCATCTTCCATTTCTGGCTCATCCCTCTTCATAAGCTTCTCGTTCGGTTTGCGTCACTTCCCTTGCACTAATGAGACTCATACCAGTGTAGTTCAGCTTTGCGGATTTCTCCATTAGGAAATTGAACTAAGCCGACTCCTTTTAGCTTTCGCCATCGACGACCCCCAAACTGCGCTTTTAGCCTTCTGAGTTCACGAATAGAGAGGTTGACGGCGATAATCTCTATTTCGGTTAGTTCTCCAATCAACTCAAAGCCATTACCCATCTCATCATTCTAACAAAGATTAATAAAAATGTGGAATGTCTCCCCAAAAAAGCGATCGCACTTTATCAATATAGAGCGATCGCTGCTAATTTAAAGCTAGATTTGCCAGTTTTTTATTTTAATTTGCGCTTCCAGGCTGCACCCGCACCCAAAGCACCGATGGCAAGTAAACCTAAGACTGAAGCAGGTTCGGGTACAGTTTGATTGTTACTTTGATTGTCAGTAGTAAGGCGAAAAGTATCGAATGTCCAAGCTCCACCTTGTGGATCTGTACCACTTGCAATTTGTAAACGCATACCTAATGACGACCACCCATTTGCGATAGCGTTATTGAAAATTGAAGTAATATCGAAACTCAACGTATTCCCTACAGAAAGACCCGCAGTATTGAAAGTTCCGACAGTTCCAATGGATGGAGCTTGATAGTCGGAGATATCCTCTAAATTATTACCTTGATAGGCGACGATATTGATATTTCCTGTAAAGGGAAAGTCATTCTCACCTGAGAACAATCCTCCAGCTTTGAATACATCGAAGGTAACAAAGGCTGAAGTTGCAGTACCCAAGCCAGCCATATTGTATTCAGAAAGTCCGCGAACTTCCTCAGAAAAGAAATCACCAACCTCAGCTTTTCCAGCCGGATTACCAAAAGCGCCGCCTGTATTAGAATGATAATGTGTTCCTACAGTCTGATCACCTTCGCTGCTAGCAACAGAATAGGTGAATCCGTTAGTGATAGTAACAGCTTGAGATGCGGGTGCTACTATAGCAGAAAAGGTGCTAAGGGCGAGAAATGCTGCCGATCCAGTAACAACCGTTGAAAATTTTTTAAGCACAGTCGAAGTTTTCATACTCAGAAACTTTCCTCAAAACAAACAAACAAACAAACAAATGTTCTGACTGACCTTTAAAGGAGAAAATCTCAAATTAAGCGACATTGGCAAGGGAGAAAAATTGATTTTTTCAAAATTGCCAATCACTAAATTTTAAGCTAGTTCCTCAATGACAAGACAGAGCAACAACGGGATTTTACCCCCCCCCCCGATTTTGTCAAGTGTAAACCAACACAAATTTACAAAAATTTATAATTATTGTTACCCTTGAGAGTAGGGTAGTAAATCTCAATTTGGTCGAAATATCTATATTACAGGGCGCACGCAGTTCGATAAACTCACTGACCACAGTGCGCTCCTACCATTGGCGCAATAATATTATTGTAGGGGCGAATTGCATTCGCCCTCTTTGATCCCCCCTTAATCCAAGGAGGGTATCTGACAATTTTTAACCCCTACCTAATTAACAGCTAATCCCTAATCTCTCAATAACAGATATTCGCGAATCTCAAAAAAGTTATCCCAAGGAATATAGGGGTGATTTTCCGCTTGCAGATAATCGATTAAACGATCCCTAGCAAAAACTAGATCGGCCCTTCTAGCCATAGTAATATCGGTAACGGAATCACCGATCGCAATAGTTTCTACTCCTGAATATTTGGCCATAATCAAGGCTTTAGCCACTAATTCCGTCTCATTTTCCCAATCGGAATGAACTTGCAGATATTCCCCTTGAGTATGAAGATTGACCCCATAAATTGCCGTTACCTTATCTAATAGTCCCTCCCGTTTTAAGACCGTTTCAATCATGCCTTGGATGCCACCGGAGATAATAATAAAAGGGATGGATTGCTCCTGTAAAAAAGCGAGGAATTCGGCTAATCCAGGGCGAATTGGCTTGCTTTCGGCATAGGCGAGAATATCGGCGTATTTTTGGCTCGGTATCGACTCTAGCAGTTGACGGACACCCCGGCGCAGAGTCAGAGTGCGGGCGTACATTTGGGGCATAATTTGGGCCGATAAATCGGGGGCGAATTCTTTGAGCATACCCGCAAAAGTTTCCACGGCGGTGATAGTGCCATCAAAGTCACAGAAAACAATTTTACTCATGGGGTGACAAAATATCTGAAATTGGATATAATCGAAGGTTATGATTAATTTTACAGAGATTATCCGACTCTAGAGCTTCAACCCCCATGAAATCCTATCTCGCCGCCGCCATTCAAATGACCAGTCAGCCGGATTTAGAGAAAAATCTCGCTGCCGCTGAAGAATTGATCGAACTTGCCGTGGGTAAAGGGGCGGAATTAATCGGTTTACCAGAAAATTTCGCTTTTATGGGGGCAGAAACCGATAAAATCGCCCAGTCCGAGACTATTGCCCGAAAAGCCGATAAATTCCTCCGCACCATGGCCCAACGGTTTCAAGTGACCATTTTAGGGGGTGGTTTTCCCGTGCCGGTGACGGGTATTCCCGATAAGGCTTATAATACGGCTATTTTAGTCGATGGCAACGGTGCGGAATTAGCCCGTTATCAAAAAGTCCATCTCTTTGATGTCAATGTCCCGGATGGTAACACCTATCAGGAATCGAGTACAGTCATGGCAGGAATCGATTTACCGCCGATTTATGGCTCCGATAGCTTGGGAAAAATTGGCCTCTCGATTTGCTATGATGTGCGTTTTCCCGAACTCTATCGCTATTTATCGCAGCAAGGAGCCGATGTTTTATTTGTACCCGCGGCGTTTACAGCTTTTACAGGGAAAGATCATTGGAAAGTTTTGTTACAAGCGCGAGCGATCGAGAATACTTGTTATATAATAGCTCCCGCTCAAACGGGCAATAATTACGCACGCCGTTACACCCACGGTCACGCTATGATTATCGATCCTTGGGGTGTGGTTTTAGCCGACGCAGGGGAAGAAGCGGGAGTGGCAATTGCCGAAATTAATCCCCAACGTCTGCAACAGGTGCGACGACAAATGCCTTCCCTACAGCATCGTGTTTTTGTTTAAAATTCGATTCGACAATTTTGTCGATAAAAACGCCTAATTTTGGGATTTAACTCGGTTTTTTCGCGTAACATTGCTCCCTGATAACAAGGGTCGAATCTAAAACCTAATTAGTTAAGCTAAAAGCTTTGATGTACTGAGTTTCTAACCTTCTTTGCCAGATTCTCAGGGTAAGCTCATCTAATAAGGATGTAGTCCATTTATGCCACCCGATCAAACCATACCAAGTAACGAAGAACTAGGTAAAAATATCCGTAAACTTTATTAACAATCTTCCTTGAAAATGTCTTGACTATCGCACCCCGAATCAGGGATTATATGAAGATGTAGCGTTTCTCGTCAAGGTGAATTGTAAATTAAACCTTGCCGAAGTAAGAATTCTCAGTTGCGAAAACATACCTCATATATCCGAGAAACGCTGTAGAGCAGACAGGGATGCAATTCAGACTTGAATTGGCGAAATTCAAGTCTTGACTCTATTTATTGTCAACTTCAGTCCAAAAATACTCTGATGGTTGGACAAATATGCTCTCTGGACTTGTTCTAACAAGATTCCGGGCTAAATGAGAAATAATCCCATTTAGCTTCTCTAGACCGTTAAGGAGAAACCGATGTCATCTTATACCACAGAATCAGAAAAAATTGATTTTCCGAAAACCCTAGATATAGCCACCGTTTGCGTCTATGGGCTAGGAATCCTCTCGGCGGGCCTATTTTTATTTCTGCCCTTCGTCAACCTGCTGCATCCGAGTCCGTGGCAGCGATGGCTAGGCACAATTCACGGTTTTGGTTCCCTATTAGCCCTAGTCGTGATTGTTTACGCTGGTCATCTCGCTTTTCCCCTGCTCAGAGGTTCTGGCAAAATTTTGCGGCAAATGCGAACCCTCACCTTCTGGTCCACCGTCCTCGCTTTTTTGGCGATCGCCACTGGCAATTTAGCCTATATGCGCTATCGGGCCGGTTTAGAATTTGGCGGTGCGCGGGCATGGCTAAAGGAAAATTCGCCCCTCGGTCAATACGTCCTCATGGAATACCACGAATTCAGCGTCCTTTTTACCCTACCCCTAGGCGTGGCCTGCACTTGGATTCTCTGGAAATACGGCGACTCAATCCTAGACAAAGCTAATCGACCGGTGTTAACGGTCACTTGCATTGCCCTGATGGCGATGATGTTTTTTGCCATGGGTGGACTCGTTAGCGGCCTCGGTGTTGCCAAAATTCACGCCCTGTAAACCCTTATTTAGCTACTTTACCTCAAAAGTGAACAAAATTAAACTTTTGCTCGTTTTAGCTACGTTTTTCGGGTTATCTATCGCCGCTCCCGCCCTAGGGGGTGTAAACTTAGCCCCGATGGTACGGATACGAGGGCGGCCAGCATTAGCAACCAAAGTCAAATCGTCGGTCATTTCCCTACTGCTGGTAATACGGTTGGGGACTTTTAGCGGTGGGACTTTTCGGTTTTAGACACTTACGAACTCTGAAAAAATAGGAACAAATCTGATGACTCAACGTTACGTCGATAGTCCTTGGTATGGAAAAATCTGGGCTTTTTTAAAACAATTTCCCCAAGGTTTAGCCGAAGGTGCCAAACGTTCCCCTGCCACTTCTGGCCCGGCAGCGGCGGCGATTATTAGTGCTGGTATTGGCTGTTTTTTAATGATGGTTGCTCACCATTTTTCCGATGCAGACCATTCAAAAGCCGTAGAAACTTTTCTTTGGAATTTGGGTAGTTGGATACCTGGCAGTAAAAATCCTAGCAAAATGTGGGGCAATATCGGCAGTTATAGCGGCAAAGAAACGATGTTATTAATTGGCTGGTTAGTCAGTTGGCCGATACTGCATTATCTTTGGAAAGATCGCCAGATAAAAGCTAAGACCATTCTCTTTTGGTTTTTTGCCCTCATGATTGCCGCCACGGCCATGTCATGGCATCCACTATTTCCCTATTTACCCTTAACTTAAAGCCTAGGAGGTGACAAAATGAACGCTCAAGTTAGAAAGTTTTCCTCGCGTAAAATGCACGATATCGTCTGGATATTAGTGGGACTTTTTGGTTTATTTGCCATTACTTTTCCCCTGGCTATGTGGCGAGTGAGCAATATGGAAAAGTTTCAAGGTTCTCATGTGAAATCTTTAGTCGTAGAAGGAGAAAACGCTCCTCAATCTTCACAGCTTAAAACTAAATAAATCTCAGTTTTGGATAATCTGAGTTTTGGATAAGTCGAAACCCCGAGACTCAATCGGAATCTAAAACTCTGATTAACAGACAAAACTCTCCAAACTGTGAACAATTGCTAAGTAGGTAGGCGTTAAAAGTTGTCAGATGCCCCCCTTATTAAGGGGGGATTAAGGGGGGATCGGCACCCCCCTTATTAAGGGGGGATTAAGGGGGGATCGGCACCCCCCTTATCAAGGGGGGCAGGGGGGATCGAACCTAAAATCCATTTTTAATTTAATTATAACCAACCACTTATAATAACTTTTTAGCAAAATCGATCGCCTCCTGAAAAACTGTAACTTTGCCCTCAATTTGGGCAATTTGTACCTCGGTTAATAACTTACCGATAATCGGACTAGGTTTCAGGTGCAAATGGTTAATTAAATCATCGCCCCTTAATAAAGGTCGGGGATGGGCGATAATATTATCGGGATCGAGATAGGAAGTCAACAGAGAAGCGACGATATTTTTGTTAATCCCCATCGATAGAGCAAAAAGGGCAAAGATAGGAAATACTTTTCCCGTATTTAGATAAATAAAATACTGTTCCCGCACACTCAAATTATCTGGCTCCTTCAGGGGAGGTAAAGACTTAATTACCGTGATTACCGTGCGAATTTCTCCACGGGAATACTTGAGATCGATTAACTCTTTTTCCGCTTCTGCCAAAATATCCGATACCAATAGGGCCAATTTTGTCAACTGTAACTGAGAAGGGGAAAAGATAAATTTTTCTGGTAACAAAGATTCTAAAAATCCCGCTGCCGCTTCCACCCCCATAACTCGCTCCATTTTTGCGGGGGTAATCCGACGCAACCAGAGAGATAATAAGCCATCTTCCCAGGCACTTTTTAGCCATTTATTGCCACGGGAATTGAGCAGAAGGTAATTCAACTCGGATTGTACCCTTTCGGCGGCTACACGGTGCAATAAAGGGGCAAGAGAACGAATAGTTGCACGGGTATGGGGTTCGATCTCAAAGTCCAATTGAGCCGCTTGTCGATAGGCCCTTAATAATCTTAAGGGATCATCTTGGAGATTTTCCCTGGAAATCATCCGCAGGGATTGGCAGCCTAAATCTTTTAATCCCCCTAAAGGATCGAAAATTTCTTGGGTGTGGAGATTATAAGCGAGAGCATTAACGGTGAAATCCCGTCTTTTTAGGTCTATTTCTAGAGATTCTCCCTCCTGTTGTGCGAAATCAAGGGTCCCCTGGGGAAAAACGACGCGAGCAATTTGACGAACGGCATCTAAAACCACAAAACCCGCTTTATAATGATGGGCAATAGTTTGGGCAATTTCGATCGCTTTTTCGGGAACCACAAAATCTAGGTCAATATAGTCTTTCTGACGGTTTAATAAAGCGTCTCGCACAGCACCACCGACTAAATAAGCATTTTCTGGCAATTCTTGCCGATTAATCGCAAAAACTTCTTTAACTAAACTATCTAGGTTTTTTTGACAAGACATCGAGAAGATAAATTTACAAAAATATAATTTTGACTGGCCCCATTTGGGGAGAGACTGAGCTAGATTAGCGGAAAAGACCTATAGAGTTAAACCTATGTGTATTTGTATTAACTGCTATTTTGTTGATCGCTGTCTCACCTATCATGCCGTAGAAACACAACATCAGGAACGTCATCTCACCGAGACACCGGACTTTGAAGCGAAGAACCCTTCTATTAACGTTAACATTCGCACCAAGGAAGATTATATCGAAATGGAGTGGGATGTGGTGGGTTGTGAAAGCTTTTTACGCGAAACCGGTAAATGGTCTAGTTTGCGGCCGGGTGAACCAGTTCCCACCTAAAACACCTGAACTACCCATACATATCTACTACAAGAGCCGAAAGTTAATCCACAAATATGTCTTGGACAGCCAACGATTCGAGGAATGCGTAATTTAAGAGCGAGGTATTTATGGATAAAGAAGAAGAACTACTTGAACAATGGCGAGAATTGACCCCGGAAAAGCAACAAAAAGTTTGGCAATTTGTTCAAATACTTAAATCTGAGTCACAAACAACACCAGAAGCTAAATTTATTCCCCAAACACCATTAAGCAAAAAGTTATGGGAAATCCGACATCGGGCGATTGCATCTGGATTGCAACTGCTCAATGAAGATGAAATAGAACAAGAACTTGCTGCACGTCGAGGAGGGTGCAGTGAGTCATAGGAAAGCCTACATAGACTCTGGCGTACTGATTACTGCTTTCCAAGGCATCCAATCAGCCAGTATCAAAGCCTATCAAATTCTCAACGATGAAAATCGGGAGTTTGCCTCCAGTCGATTTGTTCAGTTAGAAGTATTGCCTAAAGCAACTTTTAACAAGCAACAAGAAGAAATAGAATTTTACGAAACATTTTTTCTGGCTGTTAATTACTGGGCAACTGACTTAGAAAAAATTATACAGAATGCTCATGAAATTGCTGGCACTTACGGTTTAGCGGCGATGGATGCACTTCATGTTGCTGCTGCGCTGCAAATTCAAGCTGATGAACTAATCACCACCGAAAAGCCAACCAAACCAATGCACCGAGTCAGGGAAATTCAGATTGTTTCAATCTAATGTAAGGGGTTAGAGTAATCTAAGAGTAAGGAGACCAGGGACCGATGACGGTTTCTCCTCGCTTCTCTTTTTCTGCTAATTCTAGGTTTAAGGTTAATAGTTTCTCTAAGATGTCGTCGTCAGCTTGGAAGTGATATGCTTCCATCACTAGCTTGTCTAATTTCTGATGGAGTTGATACAGTTGGCTACTGGGTTCGTTAAAGAATTGGTTATATAGTTTGGTGATTCCCCATTGTTTTTTCTCCATCTGTTGGCTGCGGTATTCGTGTAATTCCCCGGCGGTTTTACGGATTTTTTCGACAAGTTCCTGTGAAGGTGTCTGGGGAAAAGGGAAGGTTTCAAAACAGGTGTTAGGAGTGTAGCGAGTTCTGTCTTCAAGAGTTGAACTTTGGGCTTTTACCCAGAGGCGATGAATGTTAGATGTTAGGATACCGAGAATATAGAAATCATCAGAAGCAACGACATGAATCGAATTATTAGGTAGCCAATCTAAAGAAGTAGGAACAAAAATAAACCATTTTGAGTGTGCGGGAATACTAAAGTAACAAGCTAAAGATTCAATTGCCGTTCTCATTGCTGGTCTTTTTTCACCATATTTCCACCAGTTTAGTTTAGTAACTTCTCGTCTATTTTGCTCTCTTTCTGGCTTAACATTTACTTTAATATGCTCAAAAGGTAATTTATATTCACTAGCATCTTCTAAACTCATATTGTTAAAATCAATAATCCAGCGGCTAGGTTTTCCATGAGGATTGTCAGTTAAATCACCAGCAGAGGATGATAATTTTAAAACCTCTTTATTCTTAAGATCATTTTCGATCCATTTTTCCGCTTGCTCACTCTTAATATAAAATCCCTTACCAACTGGTATCACTCCTTGAAAACTAATATTTTTGTTGGCTAATAGTCTAACTGCTTTTGAAATATCTACTGTGGTCGTCAAAGAAGAATTAATCTGAGAAACTGAATGATTATCTAAATAATAACTTACTGGTTCAACTTTACTCCAATTGACAATACTAACATGAACATTAGCCTCACCAGACCAAGGCTGAGTAGAAATCGCCTCATGAATGTGTCCACCATTATGAGTAATATAATCCAACGCTGCTACACGACTTTTCCCTTGACTAATAGAATTAGTTCCAACTAAACCCGCTCTTCCTTTCTCATCTAATTGATTATGTGCTAGACGAAACCAATAGGAACAAAAATCAACCGAGTCTTTAACCTCAGAAAACCTCGCAAACACTCTATTAACATAATCATCACTGAGATTTAATCTCATGTGTTTACCTCCCAAAAATGGAGGATTACCGATAATTGCGTCTGCTTTTTGCCAATCCGTAAACAAAGCATCAGCACAAATAATATTACTATCCAAAGTATCCAAAGGTAAAGAAGCTTCCGTCAAATTAAACTTATCAATCGCCACCTTTCTGGCAATCATTAAAGTCACCCGCGCTAATTCTACAGCAAAAGGATTAATATCCATTCCATAAAACTGTTTAGGCGTAACAAAACTAATCTGTAATTGGTCACTAGCAGAACGACGACGGTTAGCAATCTTTTCAATTAATAACTGTTCAATGCGCTTTAATTCTTGATAGGCGACATAGAGAAAATTACCCGAACCGCAAGCCGGATCTAATACCTTATACTGCTGTAATTCTAACTGAAGTGTATTTAACTCGCCAATCGTCCCAGCTTGCTCAATTTTCTCCTCCCAGTAACGGCTAATAGTTGGGCGAACAATTTTCATAATATCCGCTTCTGAGGTAAAGTGCATCCCGTAGGTGTGGCGTTCTTCAGCATTAGCTGTCCCCTCAAAAATATTACCAAAAATTGCCGGACGGATCTTACTCCAATCCTGACGCGCCGCCACATCCAGAAACTCTAATTCTTTATTAGTTAATTCAATTGGATGAATTATACTAAACAGTCCCCCATTAAAATAATCCACTCCCTGATACTTGCCAGCGGGGGTAATTCCGGGTTGGTTCATCTGTTGAAATAATCCCCCCAAGACATCATAGGAATTGCCCCCATTTAGACATTCTTGTACACAAGAAATAAATAAATCTCTCGGTAATAATCCTCGATCCTCAGCAAACATTGCCAATACACACTGCAAAATAAATCGCTGGGCCGTCAACTCATCAAAACCGCTTTTATGACCGCGTTTTTTTAACAGTTGAAACAACTCACCCATCCGCCGCGCCGCCGTTTCTGTAATCTCGACTTGATTATTCTGAAAAATAGGGGTACGATTCCCTACTTCCATAAAATTGAACGCACTGACCCGATTTTTCAAATCGTTGAGATTTACTCGATCTACCGGTTCATCTATTTGAAGATCAAAATCAAAAATCCAGAACTGATCAAAATTACATAATAAGACATACCGAGGGCGATTAGGAACCAATCGACTCCAGTATTCAAAAGCTTGGGGATAGTGCTTACTTAAATCTTCTCCTCGCTTTTTCATTTCAATTAAAACACGAGGTTTCCAAACTAAATCAGCAAATCCTGTTTTACCTTTCTTGCTACCTTTAGTAATCGCCTCCTCATAGGTTGCACCCGCTTCTAACGCACCTTTATGACCAAAAGCTCGAAAGAAACGGTCTAGGAAAATCTGAGCTTCTTTCCTTTCTTTGCCAGTAATGTGCTGTTGACAAAAATCAATAAATTCCTGTAAGCTTTCAAGAGTAGTAGTCATCTTTTGCCTTTCTATTGGAGTAGGGTGGGCGTTGTGGTGCGATCACTATCTTACACGATAAAATAAAGGAACTGAGTTGAAATCGAAGTCAAGCCTATGCCAATTCGAGGCGTTGTTGAATCAAGGTATGAATGGCAATTGTGCATCGTATCCAAAAGTTATTTTGGGTCTAGGTTTTAAAAATCCCACAAGAGAAGATTCATATCTCAAATCAGCAACGACTTGGCGAGATAAATTTTTTCGTTGTGTTTAATTGATTGAAAAAAATCGACAATAGGACGAGGATAATTAACCCCTAAAATCACCCCATAACGCTTTTGTTCCTCCAGAGATAATTTATAAGGTTCGTGAATTTTATCGCCTTTTATTAGGGCTAATTCGGGCAACCAGTGACGTAAATAATCACCTTTGGGATCATAATCTTTCGACTGTTTCGGGATATTAAAATAACGAAATCCTCGTGCGTCATTACCGACACCAGCAGTGTAATTCCAATTACCCCAATTACTACAGACATCGTAATCAACTAATAATGACTCGAACCATTCTGCTCCCATACGCCAATCAATACCGAGATTTTTAGTCAGAAAACTAGCGACATTTTGCCGTCCACGATTTGACATAAATCCTGTAGCAGCTAACTCTCTCATATTAGCATCTACAAGGGGATAACCAGTTTTTCCCTCACACCAAAGATTAAATCTTTGCCAATCTTCTAGCCAAGGTAAATTAAGTTCTTGCAAACCAGATTTATAAAAGATTTTATTCCCGTGTTTACTGCCAATAAATCGAAAAAAATCTCGCCATAATAATTCAAAAATTAGCCAATAAGTAGAGTCATTTTTTACTCTTGTTTGCTCATATTTTTGTACTTCTTCATAGATATAACGGGGGGAAAGACAGCCAAAACTTAACCAAGCTGAGAATTTTGAGGAATAATTAGTCCCTAACATTTCATTGCGGGTTTCCTTATAGGTTTTTAAGGAATCACTATCCCAAATATATTCTTTAACCCGTGATTTTCCTGCTACTTCACCCCCTTGAAAAGACAAAACATCTTCCCAGTCTAGAATTAGTTCTGTTAAGCCTAAATCGTTTAAACTAGGAAGGGTTCCCAAATCTATTTTAGGTAATTTTGTCAACTTTTTCGGACTGGGATAAGTTGTTCTTATTTCCCAATGACGTTCTACTTGTTTACGAAAATTAGTAAATAATTCCGGCAGTTGATTAAGGGTAAAAGGTAAATCATCAGGATGATATAAAGTGGCTGTCCAAAAAGTTTTTATCTGCACAGGAATTATAGATAAAGCCTTATTTACAGCTTTTTCTACCGCTAATTCCTCTGCTGTAACCTCTTGATGATAATAAACTTTCGCTATCTGTAATTCTTGAACTAATTGCGGGATAATTTCTTCGGGTTTTCCCCGTCGGATAATTAAATTACCGCCTAAATTTTCCAGAGATTGTCGCAAATCTGCTACGCTTTCTAATAAAAATTTAGCTCGGAACTGGCCAGTTTTTGGAAACCCGTAGGAAGTAAGACCAAATTGACGCTCATCAAAACAATAAAAGGGAATTATCTCTAATTGTTCTTGAATGGCTCGATAAATTGCCTCGTGATCGTGAACTCGCAGATCATTACGATACCAGATTAAAACCCGCATTTAACATTAATTAAAAGTTGATAAGTAAGTAGTTCTAATTAAAGGGTCTTCGTTACTCTCTATGCTAAAACAACATACAAGATGCCAAGATAACATACTTCTAACCCAAAAATTACGAAAGTTTCTAAAGCCATAGCCTCTCCGTTTTATTAGTTTAAGTTTATTGTTGATTCCCTCGACCACCCCATTCGTTGTCCTTCGCTCGAAATAACTAATGATTTCTCCAAACCAGTTTCGGATTGTTTGACAACTCTTGGTAAAAATACTGGAGGATTTTGCCAACCATTCCGAGATGGATAGCAGTCCTTCTGTCGCATTCTTTGAGGTCTTGTCAATCTTTCTAAATTCTTCCTTTAATTCGTGCATCTCTTTCAAATTTTGGAAAGTTTTTTTGATAGCTTCTAGTTTGATTTTTTGGGGTTCCGTTAAATCTTATTCATTTTTTAACCGGCTATATTTACTTCGCTTTAAAACTTCTAGCTTTGCTTCTTTTTTCGCTTTCTGTTTTTTATTTTTCGATTCGAGCCGTCAGACTATACCGATATTTTCTAGGTGTAGATAGCCTTGAATAGAGGTTCCTTCTAGTTTCAAAAATTTGTGGTTCTTCCGAACTTACACTGTAGAAAATTCCCCAAGCTCCCTCTCTGTCCAGCAATGCTCTAAAGTTGATAAATATCAATCTAACAAAAACTCAAAGCCCTATTGTACAAGCTTTACAAGCATGAGTTGTTGATAGTTT